>CAZUYF010000127.1:0-5799 GCA_964624675.1 uncultured bacterium | reverse complement strand
GATCCAGGCTGCAGACACTTCCAGATACGGGATACATCCCCTCGAATTCCAGCAGCGAAAAGAGAATGTTCCCTCCTTCAGTCCAGGAGGGAAAGAATCCGGTGAAGTTCTCAAGAATTACTCTGCCCTCAGGGTCCAGCACAATGAATCCTCCTTGAGATTTTTCTGCAAGCAGCATACATCCCTGCCCCGCTGTAATCCTTGAAAAAGTTGTTTCACCGCAGCCGGATATCTCAGAATGTTCTCCATAGAGGAGATCAAGCATGCCAATACCACCGGTTTCTCCCGTGTAGAAAACAGATTCTTCGGAGCAGGCCAGCCATGCGGAGAAACCTCTGGCAGGCCAGCTGCGCAGCGCTTCACCATTGAAACTGTATTCGGTTATTCTGTCTGTCTCGGCGATCAGAAACGTACCGCTCCCGCACTCGAAAGGCCCGCTGAAATAATCCCCCTCAAACAGTACAAGCCTCTCTCCTGCGTTGGTAATACTTACGACTCTTTGAGGTCTTCCGGGCGGACATTCCTTAAAGAGGATACCCTCGCAGGTTCGAACAACATTGCGTCCTGCTCCCGGCTGATCGGAGAGCACATCAAGTTCTCCTTCACTATCGGCAATGTAAAGTCCAGCATGGCGTCCGTCAGTGAAAAGCAGCCCATCCGGTGTTTCGTGAATGGCCATTGTGACTGCTGAGGGATCCTGGAGTCCTGCAAGCGCAAGAGCAATGATCAGTGCATTCAAGAGTCTACTTTCTTCTTCCGACGGGAGCTATGTAAACCACAAATTCATCCTTGCCATCGAATTCAAGCAGAGAATCCATTTCTTCCTGGTCGTAAGCCCCAATACCGCAGGTACCAAGCCCCGCCGCGGTGCAGGCAAGATAGAGGTTCTGGCAGAGGTGCCCTGCATCAAGGGCGATCACCTTATGTGAAACAGGGCCGTATCTCCATTCGGTTCTGTAGGGGATAACGGACCAGACGAACGTAACAGCGCACTCTCCGCAGAAAGTCTGACCGAGGCATCCGCTGATCACCTTTTCAGGAGGAATCTGTTCTCCTAGATATGCAAGCGAATGATCGACAGGAAGATACCTGTACAGTCCCGGCTCCAGACCTGCGACATTATTGATGAGAAGATATGTTTCAAATGGATGGCGTGCACCACCTGATGGAACAGTTCGCAGGGTTGCTATCCCGTCGCCAAGAACTTTCTGGACACCCTGGGTAGACCACAGTAGCCATGATAGTTCTTCAAGGCTGACAGGGTCATCGGTGAATTGTCTTACGCTTCTTCTTGAGTTGATAACTTCCAGGATACTCATATCCGGAATAACTCCGGGTTGCACAGCGGGAAGATCTATGACAGATGTACTGCTATCCACCGGTTTCTGAATATCGGGATGATCGATCCCTTTTGACTGGTCACTTTTGAAACCATCCAGCAGATTCCAGTTCGCTTTCAGGAAATTTATTTCGGACATGAACAATTCCTCCTCCCCGGTCTTCGTACTACAGATTGCATTCTTTCATAATATATGTCAAAAGGGACGGAGGTAATTAAAAATCGCAATTACCTCCGCACCTCTCCAGCAGGACTATCCGTCATTATTTCTGCAGAATGGTAATAGTGACCAAACCCTGAGAAGGAACGGGCGTAACACCTGTATTCTGCTGGTAGTAGTCATCGTATGGCATGCCATAGCAGAGATTGTCTTTAGAGAGACTGTGAAGGACCATGGAATAATAATTCCACTCGTCATTGTTGTAATTGTTTGATGTGTAATAGGGAGGTTGTGACCGAGCATCCCAGTTGTTGTAGTTGTCCAGTACTCCCCTGTTGAGGGCAGCTCCAATAAGGGCTGTGAACTCGTTAGCAGCGGTTGAATCATCATGTGAAGCAGGTGATGGTGTTGTTGTCCATGGAATAGTACAGCCCAGAGCACCAGGAGTAGTAACTGTAGCTGTTACGGCAAGGTTTGTACTTACACCCCCACCCGTAACCGTTGCTGACAGTTCGTTCGGAGAATGGTATGTGATATTATTGAATGTAAAACCAGAACCGTAGTCCCATGTAGAACTGCTGCTCGCAAGCTGAGGCAGCCCAAGATCAATGGCCGTATCAAGGCAGGTGCTTACAGTTGACGAATCACGCTTGAACTGTGGAGAGAAGTATCGATTTCCATTATGACCCATTAGGCTGCCGTAGGGGGGATTTGAATTAATAAGTGCACTCATGATACTCGTTCGAGTTTCCGTACCATTAAAACCTACTGTCTGATTGCTATATTCTATCTGAGTGGGAATCGCAAAAAAGTCTACACAGGTGGTATTCCAGAGCCCGTTCCAGTTGGTCTCTATTTTATCGTAAATATAATTATAGCTGGACAGATCAGGAGGACCTCCAGAAACATTAAATGTATGTTCATTGAAGAATATTCTTGGTCCGTCGCCAGAAATTGGTTGCGGGTAAACGAAACTAAGATGACCTCCAATGGGGATGGATTCTACACACGTTTGCTGATTGAAAGTTTCAACCCATTGTGAAGATGTGCCGGTGAAGCTAATCCACTGTTCCGTCGTATTGTAGTGATGAGCCATAACATATATAGGGTAACCGTAGTTGTTTATCACTTCTACACTGATGGCCTCTAGCGTTGATGCGTTGGCTTCATTGCTCCAGGTAGTTACATCCTGATCCTTGCCTGATTCATGCATCCTTGTCAGTAATGCGTAGTAGTAATCTCCTCCAGCCTCTAGAAGGCTGTCCGTATACTGAAGCCGGGAAATTTCATCGAATGAGGCGATACACTCAGCTTCACTTGTATCTGAAGCTATGCCAGGAGATTCAGAACGGTACAGATTGTAGGAATCGAATTCATAGCCCTGACGGTTCAATTGAGTCCAGGTAAGTTCACAATGAAAGTGAGAGACGGTACCGGCAGAGAGAACGGGATCAGTGTTCTCGACTGGATCAGTGGGTTCTCCACACGAAACGAGGATAAGAAGAGTGGCCAGGGCGGTAGCTGCCAGTGTAAGAAAGCGATTCATTTTCATCTCCATTCAGCAAGAAAGATTAAGAGGTTCTCTGTCGTGAACAGCATTTCCGGAGGTCACTCTGATCATGCTACAGATTTCTGTCCAGAAATACAATCATAGATTCCCATGCCTTTATGACAGCAAGCGTGCTCTTATTAATATCTGAAGAGGTAAAAACCAGGTTTCCTGCAGTTTCTGCACCGGGGAGAAAGGGCATGCCCACAAGATGACCTGCTCCCTGAACCTTCATGCATTCGCAGGGAAATTTGTGCTTATGCTTATTCAATCGCTCAGAAATCGCATCTGCAAAAACAGCGGCAGGCCATACCTGATCATCAGTACCGGCCACCAGAAAAACGGGTCCGTTTATGTTTTCAACCCTGATTGTCGCCGCTTCAATGTCATGAGCACCTGCGAGTCCTCTCTCGTATGTTTCCCTGAACGCGACTTTTTTTCTTCTGATAAGGGCAACTATCGTATGAAACGGCACTTTCATTGGAATGTAGGGAAGCTCTTTACCGTTTCTGGTCCAGGATCCGGCTGGTCGTCCGTAATGCATTCCCTGCCAGACATATGAACTGCCTGAAAAAGCCACAACAGCCTTTATTTCAGGATACAGTGATCCAAGAAGAAGAGACAGCTCTCCCCCTTTTGAGTAGCCGTACACGGCAATTCTACCGCAATCAACGGAATCATGCTTCCGGAGCCACGACAACCCTCTCTCCAGAAATTCCAGAGGGATATCAATCAATTCTTGTGGGAGAGAGTCCAGACCGAAGTATCCCAGCGCGAAAGCAGCATATCCGCGAGAAGCAATAAGAGACGCACGGGGTTCATCAATACCTCCACCGGACCCGCTGAGACAGATAACTACCGGGTGGGGTCCCTCTGTATCCGGGTAAAACAGAGTACCGACAAGACCATCCAGGTTAACTTCTTCTCTGATAACGTCATTCTTCTGTGAAATGAAGTATCGCTTTATTGTCAACTCTGCGCTCTGCAGGCGGTTCACATTTACCGCAACTTTAACTTTCAATGGTGCGGTTGTTTTTTTAGCGAATAGGGGAACAGGATTCCCGGTGGCCCCTGCGGGACGCATGGACCATAGAATAGCAGAAGGATCTTTCTCACTGAATGTGCCTGACTCGGGTGTCTGCTCTGAAAGGTCAACAGTACCCGATTCACTGCTGGTA
The DNA here is from genome assembly GCA_964624675.1 of uncultured bacterium. GTDB lineage: Bacteria > Fermentibacterota > Fermentibacteria > Fermentibacterales > JCC-6 > Aegiribacteria. The sequence goes on along the minus strand of CAZUYF010000127.1, from coordinate 1,573 downwards.
TAAACGGCTCTTGAAAGCCAGACTGATCCTGCATCATCAACTGTTTCTGCAGTGATTTCAACGTTCTGGTTCGCAGGCAGCCCACTGATTTTTACACAAGTAAGGGGCTGGTCGGCAGGAGAGTCAACAGGCTGAATATCAATTCGACATTTCTGTTCCATTTTTTACCCTATTTCCTGTTGAGCCCAGTTTGCAGAGCCGGTTGAATGTTCAGAGAAACATATCAGTGTTCTGCTACAGATACACTGGAGAGAACTCGAATCTGCCTCACTATAACAGAACACCTCACTTCAGGGAAGTAGAGCATCAGGGATGAGGATTTAGCGGAATACAAGTAATGCGATGTTCCTCATTTAGGCTTCACGAGCATGTTGTGGAATTGCGGAAAATCCACTTTCCTGTTATTTGTACAATTATTGTTTTGCGCGAGTGAAACCCTTAAGTAATGCTTATTACTGAAATTCTACGACAGGATTAATTTATGATACAAGTCTTTCCACACTCACTCTTGAATCATCCAGAATATGAAGATAAGCCATGTCATTATCAGTCGAGATAGATTTAAGGCATCAGAAGTACAAAGAGGATCATACAGATATCAAAGTCATCGATATGCACATGCATTTTGTCGATTTTCGGCAGAATTCAGAGGGTTATGACAGCCTTCTTCGATCAATGAAACGCGGGAACATCAGTAAGAATATCGTCTTTGGTCTGCCAGTAAAAAAGAAATGGGAGTTCTTTGAGCCTCGTGAACCACATTACTATCTCGGTGATAACTCCCGCTGCACTTACTACAACGCCACGGATGAAGTGGTTGCCTCTGGTTTTCTGAAGCTCAATAAGAAACAGAAAATGATAATAGCACCAACTCTTTGTGGTTTTGATCCGACAGATATGACCTGTATTGATTACATCGAGATGATGTTCGAGAAGTACAGCATATGGCGTGGTATCGGGGAGCTGCTGCTGCGTCATGATGATCTGACCAATTTAACTTTTGGTGAAGTTGCTAGAGCCAACCATCCTGCCCTGAACAGGGTTTACACATTTTGTGCAAAACAAAGGATACCAGTTTGTTTGCACCAGAATAGTACATGTGTTGCCAGCAGTTTGAGTAATCTGTATAAGAGTGATTATGAATACCTTCACGAGCTAACTGAGTCTGTCGAAAGATTTCAGGATACAACTTTCGTCTGGGCGCACTGTGGTGTTTCAAGGCGTGTTCAGCATCCAAAGTATCATGAAATGGTCAATGGTTTGTTAAGCACGTATCACAATCTTCATGTTGACCTTTCCTGGGAGGTCTATGACAGTGCCATCTGTGATCCCGGAATTATCGCCAGAGAAAATAAATATCAGCCAAAACAAGAATGGATTGATCTCATCGAAGAGCATCAGGATCGTATAATGATCGGCAGCGATCTCTGTGGTCATTTTGATTCCCACGGTAAAACCATGGCTCGGTATAACCCTCTACTAATAAAGCTATCTGATGAAGCTGCACATAAAGTTGCCAGCGGCAATGCTGAAAAGATGTACTTTCATGCACTCGACACGATCCGATCTCCAG
>CAZUYF010000126.1:0-5805 GCA_964624675.1 uncultured bacterium | reverse complement strand
CTGACTCTTGCTGCAGGTCTGGTTTTCACGTTTCCTGTCTATTTTCTTACCAGAGACCTTGATGAATCCTGGCATTCGATGATATTGAATGTCGCGATCGTTATCATTCTTGCATTTGGATTTTATCATCTCAGGATAAAGACCGGGAGAAAATGAATAAAGTAACTGTTGCACTTACCTGTCCATGCTGCGCTGGACCCCTCAGTATTCGAGAAGGGGATACTCACACAGTCTGCCCCAGCTGTTCGGGCAGCCTGCTCCTTCCAAATGCAGTGCGCAGATATGTACTGCCTTCAAACGTAACAGGCATAGATGTTCTAAGATCGGTGCGAAGAGAACTAAAGGATGTGAATCCCCGAAGCATTGAGAGCGCAAGGGTAAGCAAACCGGTGCTCTATTATGTACCTTTCTGGCACTGCAGCGCACAGGTAAATGGCTATGTACTGGGAGTAGAGCCTGTCTACCATGAAAGTGAAGTTCCCACGGTATCGTACGAAGGACAGTCTCCAACCGGATATTCCGTATCAGTCACCAGGAAGATCAAAACTCGAACCGGATCCAGTGCTGTTGAGCGGGAGATTCAGCTGTCCGGAAGCGTGAACATCAGCGCAGCCGACCTGGAACCGCTAGGGATCCCCAGTCTTTCGGCGGATTCGCAGCTTTCCATACAGGGGCTTGATATCCAGCGTACTGTGCTTCCAGATGGACTGGAAGTCCTTAAGGATGAGGGCTCCAGAGAAGGTGTATTCGTTGATCCATTGGTAACCGTTGCCGATGCCCATGCCCAGACAGCCAGGTATTTCAGCAGACTGGGATCCGGTGTTGGTTTCGGGCTTGAGGAGAGATGGGAATTTATCGTTATCTCCGGATATCGGGATGCTCTTGTCTATTATCCGTTGTGGATAACCGATTTCAGGATTGATGCAAGGTCGTATCAGGTAGTTATTGATGGACGTTCAGGTAATGTTCTAAGGGGAAGATTTCCATCATCAGCCAGGGACAGAAAGATAATCACGGTTGCCGCTGCGCTGCTGTGGGCCGGCATTCTACCTTACACCATTGATATGATTTTCAGCGGAGAACTTAATTACAGTACACCATCGGGAGGTCAATCCAGCTGTCTTCCCATAATTATTCTCATCCTGACTGCGCTGGCCTATGGAACCTGGCATCTCCTTAAAATACTCAGCAGATTAACGGGCAGGGGCAACGATCATGTCATCTATTAATACAAGGATGGGTGCCAATAAATGAGGTATGATCTTTCAGAGCTGACACTTCTCAGATGTTCCAATTGCGGAAGCGATCTGGGCGGGCTTTCCACGGATGTTATATTTTACTGCTCGGAGTGCGGCAGATGCTGGATTTCCGATGAGCGTCTCAGCCCGGTCGAAATTGAATTCGTACGGGTTGGCGGTTCTGATTCGATTCTGCTTCCTTTCTGGAAGGTTGACGCTTCCGTGATCATGCAAGACCGTATCTCGCGCAAGGGATCCTCACCTTTAGTAAGTGGAGTATCTCGAGAATTCACAGGCAGGGAGAGGGGACTTACGGAATCCGATTCAGGATCCCGCAAGGTCAGATTCATCTTCCCGGCGTTTTCAACGAGTCTGGTCCTCTCAACCGGAGTCAGAATGTATAGAGAGAATTTCCTGCCGGAGAAGGTGGAGCATGGGAAGCGGTTCAGAGTTATCGGCGGTTCTGTAGGAATAGATGATGCCGCATTGCTGGCCCGTGCAGTTGCGGTTGGTGTTGAGGTGAACAGAACCGATTATCTTGCATCGGTTGATCTGGAAATCGAAGTTCACTCCTCAAGCATATATGCCGTCGGGTGTACGCCCGATGAAAATGTTCTCAGAATAAACGGCTCAGAAATTGGAATACTAATTACCGCGATAAACGATTGCGATGAAATACTTAAGCAGGACAGGCAGTTTACCGGTTGAATCTGCTTCTTGACCTTTGAAGGTTGGATATCTAATGTTGAAATTACACATGACGGAAATCAGAAAGTATTACGGAACAGGAGCAATGCATGTCAGGACATAATAAATGGAGCAGTATAAAGCACAAGAAGCAGAAGGCTGACGCAGCCAGGGGTAAAATCTTCAGCAGGCTGGTCAAAGAGATATCCGTTGCCGCTCGGGAGGGTGGAGGAGACGTAGAAACCAATGTTCGATTAAGGGTTGGAGTAGAAACCGCAAAATCCCAAAATATGCCTTCGGACAATATCGAACGGGCAATAAAAAGAGGAACTGGCGCTCTCGAAGGGATCACCTATGAGGAGATGACGTACGAAGCCTACGGTCCCGGTGGAGTAGCAATAATTATTGAAGTACTGACGGACAACAAGAACAGGACAGCTGCGGAGATAAGACATATCCTCTCAAAACATGGCGGTCATCTCGGTTCTCGAAACAGTGTTGCATACATGTTCAGCAGAGTTGGCAAGATAGTCATTGACGGAACCCGGTACACAGAGGATCAGGTTCTTGAGGCAGGACTTGAAGCAGGTCTTGAAGATGTGCAGAAAATTGACGAGGTGATCTTAGCTTCCACAGCACCCTCCGATGTCTTTGATGTGAAGAATGCTCTGGTGGAGATGGGTGTCATTCCGGACAGTGCAGAGGTTACTAAGGAACCGGAAATCTACATCGCACTAAGTTCAAAGGAAGCTCATAAGGCTGTTGAACTACTTGAGATACTTGAAGATAGTGAAGATGTTCAGGCAATTCACACCAATTTTGAATTGCAGGACGAATAATTGCCTGAAACTGGATTCACTATCTATCTTGGTGTAGATCCGGGGTTGGGCACCACAGGATACGGAGTATTGCGTTTTGCAGCAGGATCCATCGAGCTTATTGATGGAGGTACGATCAGATCGAAGGCAGATGATCCTCTTCCTGCAAGACTGGACGAACTCTACAGCGGAATCCTTGAGGTTCTTGATAAATACAGGCCTGTTGCAATGGGACTGGAGGAGATCTTTGCTCATTACAAGCACCCGGCTACAGCAGTAAAAATGGCGCATGCCCGGGGCGTGCTATGCCTTGCGGCAGCCCGGCGGCAGGTACCTCTTGTTTCTCTAACTGCGACCAGGATTAAAAAACTTGTTACGGGTAACGGAAGAGCAGGCAAGGAACAGGTAGCAGGTATGGTCAAACATCTGCTGGGTTTGACAGTTGAAATCAAACCGGATGATGTTACAGATGCGCTTGCCATTGCAATAGCCGCTTACGAAAGTGAAAAGAATGATAGAAAGTATAAGAGGCTCAGTAGAAAAAACGGCTGATTCCACAGTTTATGTACGGACCGGTCCGGTTGTTGTACGTATACTGACTCCAGGTTATTTTTTCAGAAATGTATCTGCAGGGCAGGAGGTTGATATTCCGGTCTATCTGCATCTTCAGATGGAGGGGAACCGAATCGTTCCTTTGATTGTCGGCTTTCCAGAAGTTCGAGACAGAGAATTCTTTGAAAGGTTCATTTCAGTTTCAGGAGTGGGAGTGAAGGCTGCTATAAAAGCTCTTGAAAAACCGCCTCACAGAATTGCCTCGGCAATAGCATCCGAGGACTATGATTACCTTTCGACTCTGCCTGGGATCGGTAAGAAAAGAGCCAGACAGATTGTAGCGGATCTGCAGGAACAGATGAAGAAAATGTATGGAGCAGTTCCTTACGGAAAAACCGTTTCGGGAATCGGTGGTGAGGCAGAAGCAGTTCTGAAACAACTTGGAGTGCCTGCGGCTGAAGCTATTGAGCTTATTGAAAAAGCCTGCGGTGAACTTGGGGAAGAAGCCCGAATATCTGATATAGTTAAGCGAGCTATGAAACTCAGGAGCAGACAGTGAGCAGGGAATCAATAATATCCGGTGAATCCCAGGGGCTCGATGATATCGCCGATGAAAATACACTTGTTTCTCTCCGTCCTGAGAACCTGAGCGAATACGTCGGTCAGGAAGCGGTCATTCAGAAACTGTCAATTGCGATCAAGGCCGCCCTTGGCAGAGGAGAACCATTGGATCACATTCTCTTCCACGGGCCTCCGGGTCTCGGTAAAACAACTCTGGCCCATATCGTATCCAATGAAATGAATGCCGGTCTGGTCTGTACTTCCGGACCTGTGCTTGAAAGAGCGGCCGACCTTGTTGGTATACTGACCAACCTTCAGAGAGGGGATATCCTCTTTATTGATGAGATCCACAGGCTTCCCAGAGTGGTGGAGGAGTACCTTTATCCAGCAATGGAGGATTTCAAGATCGATATTGTACTGGATCCCGGACCGCACGCCAGAACGGTAAGGCTCGACCTTGAAGAGTTCACGATCATAGGTGCTACCACCCGTGCAGGCCTGATAACCAACCCTCTCCGGAACAGATTCGGCTTATCTCTGCACATGCAGTTCTATAACGCTGATGAGCTTGCGGTAATAATCAGAAGATCTTCCCGTATCCTGAAACTTGAGATAACAGATGGTGGAGCGGAAACGATAGCTCTGCGGTCGCGGGGCACACCCAGGATCTGCAACAGACTTCTCAAGAGGGCAAGGGATTTCGCCCAGGTTGAATGTAAGGGTGCAATCACAGAGGATGTTGCGGTTGAGGCCATGGATATTCATGGTGTAGACGAAGCGGGGCTGGACAGCCTGGATATAAAGTACCTCAGTGTCATAATCAGGCAGTATGCAGGTGGTCCGGTCGGAGTTGCAGCTATGGCCGCGACCCTTAACGAAGAGAAGGATACGCTTATCGATGTTGTGGAGCCTTACCTGCTGATATCAGGATTTCTTAACAGGACCAGCAGGGGCAGAATGACAACGTCCAAAGCGTACCGTCATCTGGGGCTGAAGCATAACAGTCAGGAAGAACTCCCTCTGTGAAAATAGAAGAATCCCTTTTGCTGCATACCTGCTGCGGTCCCTGTATGACCGTTGTCTTCGAGCAGCTTCAGAAGGAAGGTTTCAATATCACAGCCTTTTTCTACAATCCTAATATCCATCCCTGGAAGGAGAGGGAGAGAAGGCTTGAGGCACTCTCCGACTACGCTGATTCAAGTAATATTCCTCTTGAGATCGATGAGGATTACCCGCTGGAAGATAATATCAGGATGCTGCTGGACGCTGATAACAGGTGTTACGCCTGTTTCAAGGACAGGCTTACGGCAACGGCCCAAAAAGCTGCAGAACTCGGATTTGAGAATTTTTCCACAACACTTTCCGTAAGCCCCTACCAGAATCAGTCTTTCATAATCAAAGCCGGGAGTGTTGCTTCCGAGAAAAGTGGTGTACGGTTCATCTATAGAGACTTCAGGGAGTTCTACAGAGAATCCATACGGATCTCACGTGAAGCGGAAATGTACAGGCAGCCTTACTGCGGCTGTGTTTTCAGCGAGCGGGACAGATACCTCAAATTAAAATCACCCGGCCAGGTATAAGAATAAATATTTGGAAATTCATTTCTGCGATGTATTTGTTGCTCTGTATTTCATGCACTGGAGAAAACAATCAGACTGATAACAGTCAAACTCTGCATGTAGTCAATTATGCAAATTTGTGTACGCTTTCTGTTGTGGACTCCATAGGGGTAGAACTTGGTGATTCCAACTACGTATTCGGAGCTGTTCGAGAAGTTGAAATTGGTCCCGATGGAGACATTTATGTTGTGGACTGGATAAAATGTACTATTTTCAGATACTCCTCCACCGGTGAATTTATTCAGCGAATTGGGCGCCGGGGGAGTGGCCCGGGAGAGATGCTTCAACCAGGGGATCTGGCAGTCATGGATGACGGCTCAATCTGTATTA
>CAZUYF010000125.1:2060-5818 GCA_964624675.1 uncultured bacterium | reverse complement strand
CAGTATGCAACTGAAAAACTCCTTCAGCTCGGTGCCAAAGTAGTAACACTCTCAGACTCCGGCGGTTGCATATACGATCCAGAGGGTATTGACACGAACAAACTTGCCTTCGTCATGGACCTCAAGAACAACCGCAGGGGCAGAATCAAAGAATACGCTGACAAATACCCCAGCGCCCAATATATCGCTATTGATCCCGAACTTGACTACAACCCACTCTGGAACTTCAAGGCCGACTGCGCTTTCCCGAGTGCTACCCAGAACGAGATCAATACGAAGGATGCACAGAATCTTGTCAACAACGGCGTCTTCCTCGTTTCAGAGGGAGCCAACATGCCAACAGTTCCCGATGGCGTTAATATCTTCATCGAGAACAAAGTTCTCTACGGTCCAGGCAAAGCCGCAAACGCTGGTGGCGTATCAACTTCCGGGCTTGAAATGGCTCAGAACGCTACATTCTCAAGCTGGAGCCGCAAGGAAGTCGATACAAAGCTTCATAACATCATGATCAGCATCCATGCACAGGCAAGAGCCGCCGCTGAAGCGTACGGACAGCCCGACAACTACGTTCTCGGTGCTAATGCAGCCGGTTTCTGCAAAGTTGCAGATGCCATGATCGCTCAGGGTGTTGTGTAGGAATTCTATAAATAAAGAGTTCGAAGAAAGACCCCCGGCAAAGCCGGGGGTCTTTTTCATGTCAGCTGGATGGTTCCAATTCTGGCTTTTGTATTGATAAGGATACGGAGCGGTTTGTAAAGATTGATATGCCTCAGGAATTTCGTTTCCTCCATGGCTGTGTGACTCTCAAGGAAATCGTAGTCCAGGTAGTCTTCACCATTCCTTTTCAGCGTGAAGTAACCGATTCCAAGAGAAGTGATGTTCTGGAAGAAATGTGTTCCCTGTGAAGGTTCAACATCCATATCCGGAAGGGGAGTTTCCACAATACAGCCCACCGATGATATCTGGTTCCATCTGACTGGTATTCCCAGCCAGCTGTCTGAACTTCCCCATCTCCCGGGACCGATCAGAAGCGACTGACGTCTCAGGTGTCTTATCCTTCGATTCATCTGCTCGATCTGCGCGGCTATCTCTGTCGTCTGGCTTCGGTCGAATTTACTGGAGGATACGTAGATGATATCCCTGATATCCTCAATGAATCCGTGACCCAGCACCTGGTGAGATATGCATACAGCATCCTCTTCTGCAATGTTTTCCACCTCAGGCAGCACTCCTGCTGTATATCCCATCGGTCTGATCTGAAGAAAACCAAAGTCATTGGTTTCCCCGGTCGCTGTATTTTCCAGGTTTACAGCAAATTCAATCTCAATATCACTTGAGAACGCGACCTTTCCTATTTTGAGGAGGTGCTTCAGGAGCGGTGCAAGCGGGAAATACTCCCCCTTAAGCACTCCAGCCATTGTTACGAGTTTCGCACCAGGTCTGAAAGTCCCGTCGATTATCATGTCATTGTCAGCAGAATAAACCGAGCCAACCGGAGCAAGAGTTCCGTCCTCCTGAGCCCTCTCCAGATCAAGGGTTACAAGGTGCATATCCCGGCCGGGATCATCGGTATTAACGCTTGCGTCCCTCTTGAGATCCAGAGCAAGAAATTCACGCTGGGAGTTTCTCAGATACTCATCTGTTGAGGAGAACTGGTACAGCCTTCCGGGGGAATCGGGTGAGAATCTTACGCATTTCCCTCCGTCCACCACAGTGCCCCCGAGGCCAAGTGCAACCGAAGCAACACCGCATTCCTCGCTCATACCGTCGAGGGGGTAGAAATTGTAGGACTTTGCCACACCAGCAAAGTTTGGATAGAAAGCATCTCCATGTTCTCTCGCTACTATCTGCTGAATAACCACAGCCATCTTCTCTTCCTCAAGACGGTTAGGCGTAGTCTCAATGTAGGCTATCGATTCACTGTAGTAAGTGGATGCATATACCAGTTTGATTGCGCCCAGAAGCTGTGACATCCGAACATCGATATCAGGACTGTTGTTGGGAAGCATATAGGTACTGTAGATACCTGCAAAGGGGTAAGAGGGGCTGTCCTCGAGAAGACTGGAGGATCTCACCGCCAGAGGATATCTGACCTCCTCAAGGAAAGTATACAGCATTTCTCTGACATCATCTGGAATGGATGCGTCCAGAAAGACTCTGGCAATTGTTCTGTCCCGTTTCATACTTGATTGATTGTCATCAGAATTTTCCCCGTTGAAGACCAGTTCCGTAAGCCCGGGGTTTTCCATGAACCGGTCAAAGACACCCGTAGATACGACCGCGGTTGGAGGAACGTAGATATTTACTTCGGGGAATTCATCATTGATCCTGTAGATATTCAGAAGGGCGTTAATAAACGCCAGTCCCCTGCCCTTGCCACCAAGAGAACCCGAACCGATCTTTACGAACTCTGTGTCATAATCAAACGTTTCAGTGGAAAACTCTTCAACCTGACCCGCCCTGTACCTTTCCATCCACTGTTTGAGTGATAAAAGCAGATAGGAACGAAGATCTCCGGTGGTTTCGAAATCCTCCACTTTCTGAGGTCTGAGTGCGCGGGCAAGATCGAATTCTGTCCTGGCCATCAGCCAGGTTGAAAAATCATTCCTTTCTGCATGATAGAACAGGCTCTCATCGGATACTTTCCTCAATGCCAGTCTCAACTCTCTTAGATCTCCAGCCCTCGCTTCCTTACGGCCATCTGGATTCTTAAATACGAAATCACCGAAACCAAGGTAATCCCTCATGAACTCCCTCAGGTCCGCAAGGAGAGTAGGAGAGTTTTTGTTAATGAATGCCGCTCCCATTCTGTTGGCCATTTTCCTGTTGATCTCTTCGGATGACTGGAAGAGTATCGGGCATTCCGGGTCGTTCGACAGTATCTCTTCCGCAAGCTGGAAACCGGCACGGGGGTATTCAACACCATCTTTCTCAAATCTCACATCAAGTATCATTCCCAGTATATGATCCTGGAAAAGCCTGTAGAGTTCAATAGCTTCCTCGTAATTGCTTGCATGCAGAATCTTGGGTCTTGCCCGCATCCGCATGAGTTTCTGCATCTGGTTCACACCGTCAGTCATTAATGTCTGTGTCTGCTGCATCAGCTCGGTATACAGCATGGGCAGGTAGGAAGAACAGAACCTTATGGAATCCTCCACAAGAATTATGCATTTAACACCAGCAACGCGGGAATCATGTTCGGCATTCAGCCTGTCTTCAATTGACTTGATAATGGCAAGGAACAACCTTGCATCTCCCTGCCAGACAAAAGCCTGCCCGCCGGACATCAACCTGCCCTCATCCATCAGTATCTTCAGGTCACGTCCAGTATACGCAAGGACCACGAATGGAATTCCAGGCGCCGCCTCGGCAATGGTCGCACCCAGTTCATCACATTGCATAGAACCTATACTGAGCATCGAAATAACCAGATCGAAGCTCTCCTGCTCAAGACGCTGCAATGCTTCCTCACCGGTTGATACCCTTACGATGCGCGGGGCATATCTGAGATTGAGATGAAGGTATTCGGAGAACAGAACCTCCGTGAATTTACCATCTTCTTCCAGTGTATATGAATCGTAAAGGCTTGAGACCAGAAGAATGTTCCTGATCCGTCTGGACATCAGCGTGTAGAACGGTACGTCCTCAGATCCGCGCCTTCCTACAATTTCATCGAGCTTTCTGTCCTTCATATGTTATCCTTCAATAATTAGGGACGGAGGCATTTTATTAATAATACGCGAATAATATGTAGTAGA
>CAZUYF010000125.1:0-1960 GCA_964624675.1 uncultured bacterium | reverse complement strand
AAAAGCAGACGCCGCATAACAATACCAAAGGAGATAGTAGACTACCTTCACATATCCGATGGTGACAGGATTCGCTGGGTTCTGTTCAATGACGACAGGTTATGCATCTCAAAAGTAAAATCTTCATCCTGTTCCAGTGAACTGGAGATAGAGAAAGGCTAGAAAATGGATCCTGTTCTATTACTACTGATATTGTTCATTATAGCGTTCGCCAGTGAATTCGTAGACTCCTCCCTGGGAATGGGTTACGGCACAACACTCACGCCAGTACTTATCATAATGGGTTACAATCCATTGGTGGTCATACCTGCAATACTTACCTCGGAGCTTATTACCGGAAGCCTTGCAGCCTTCATGCATCACCGTGCCGGTAACGTACATTTTGATTTCCGGAATGATCCTGATCACAGACTTGTCAAGAAAATGAGAATGCTTGGTTACATACCCAGATCGAACGCCTCTAAGATTGCCCTGGTTCTCGCAGTTTGCAGCCTCGGAGGCGCAATAATAGCCGTTTTCGTGGCCATTAACATTCCGAAGACATACCTTAAGATATTCATAGGCGTGATGGTTCTTTCAATGGGTATTCTGATCCTCCTCAAACGTAATTCAAAACCACGCTTTTCATGGAAGAAGATCGTAGGACTCGGCGTTCTGGCAGCCTTTAACAAGGGACTTTCCGGTGGAGGTTACGGCCCCCTGGTTACCTCAGGGCAGATACTCTCGGGGGTTGATACTAAGAATTCAGTTGCTATAACCTCACTCGCCGAAAGCTTTACCTGCCTTGTTGGAGTATGCACTTTCCTTCTCCTTGGAACAGAATTTAACTGGACACTCACACTTGCCCTTCTTGCAGGGGCTGTGGCTTCGGTTCCGTTCTCAACCAGGGTTGTAAAAAACCTGAAAGTGAAGAATTTCACCCTCATCGTGGGAACTACTACGGTTATTCTGGGGCTTTTTACTCTGTATAAGGTTATTCTTTAGAGTAGCTGGCTAAGGATGTAGATATCGGTTATTCCCTTCGCAAAAGCGAAGTCAGGAATGCCCTGATATCATGAAACAGACCCATGAAACCCTTGAGTTTAAAGTGTTTCAGCAGAAGAGAGGGAATACGGGAAAAGGGTTTCTTCAGAAGGTAATTCCTGCCGATGGTGCCCTGTGCCCGGTCCCGGAGGTTTATCAGTTCCCTGTCGGTAAAATCCGTTAAATTCACAAGAAGGCTATCAGCACTGTTCATTTCTGTCAGAAATTTCTCTACGTCCGTAATTCTGCCCTGTTCAAGGGCCGTGTCAAAGATTGCGGTTCCCGGGTACGGAGTTACAAACAACATGGGAGCGGTTATATCTGCCTGTCTGCAGAACTCCACGGTCCTGGCAACGGAGTCGCGGGTCTCTCCGAACATTCCTATTATGAAACTCCCATCAGCGTGGATACCCACAGACTCTGTCAGTTTGATGGCTTCGAGGCACTGCTGCGCTGTAACTCCCCTTTTCATCCTTCTGAGCATATCATCACAGCCGGATTCGATCCCGTATGAGATCCAATCGCATCCTGCTTCCTTCATCGAAAGCAGCATCTCCTTATCAACGGTATTCACCCTGCCCAGACAGGACCATTTCAGATCAGGAAGTTCTTCTTTCATGAGAGCGCATACCTTCATAACGAAGGCTCTGTCGCTTGTGAAAAGGTCATCTGGAAAACCGGAGTACCGGATATCATAACGCTTAACAAGTTCCTTCAACTCTGCGACAATTGATTCGGGTGACCTTCTTCTTACGTTCCTCCCATAGATTCTGTAACAGTACACACAGTTAAATGGACAACCCCTGCTGGCAAGCACTTCTAAATGACGCACTTTATTCTGGCGGTGATCCAGACTTGATACGTAATTCTCTACCGGAAACAGGTCCCAGGCCGGCCATGGAATCGAATCCAGGTTCTGAATCATTTCCCGAGGCTG
>CAZUYF010000124.1:0-5860 GCA_964624675.1 uncultured bacterium | reverse complement strand
ATGGAAACTCTGGCTCCCGCCACAAGGTCATCCAGCTTTCTGCCCGACAGTTTGCCGTATCCGGGGAAACTGGATACCGAGAAGTAAACGTAACCATCTACTTCGTAAGCATGACCTTTCTCGATGAGTGCCTTTATCAGTTCTATCTGCTCGGGAATATGGCCGGATGCTCTTGGAGAAACATCGGGACGCAGAACACCGAGGGCGTCCATATCATCAAAGTAGGATTTAGTGTATTTCTCGGCTATCTGCATGGGTTCCAGTTTCTCAAGCCGCGCCTGCTTCTCTATCTTATCCTCGCCTGCATCGGCATCATCGGTAAGATGCCCCACATCAGTGATATTCTGGATGTACCTCACGTTGTATTCCAGATGACGAAGGTATCGAATCAGTATATCGAAGGAAACGTAACTCTTCCCGTGACCCAGGTGGCTGTGGCTGTAAACCGTAGGCCCGCAGACATACACCCCCACGAACGGTGGTGCAAGAGGCTCGAATTCCTCTTTCAGGCGGGTCAGGCTGTTATAGAGTTTCATCACTGGTTCCTTCGGTTAAAATAATCCGTGTGCATTGCTTCCCGGACAAGCTGCATTGTCTTTCTTCCTTCGATACATGCAGCTTCAGTGCCGCTTTTCAGTATTTCGTCGATGAGACCGGGTTTTTCGAACTGGATTCTCCGCTGCCGGATGGGATCCAGAATACCCTCTATTACCTGGATCATTCTCTTCTTGCATGCAACGCATCCGATAGTTCCCTTCATGCAGCGCTCTTCAATGTCCGGGGACTCATCCCTGTTGAAAGCCTGATGGTATGAGAATATCGTGCATATTTCCGGATGTCCCGGATCATCCTTGCGGATTCTGGCCGGGTCAGTAACAGCGGACATCAACTTCTTTCTGACCTCCTCTGTACTGTCGCGTAGATAAATGCAGTTGCCAAGGGATTTGGACATCTTGGCCTTGCCGTCCAGCCCCACCAGCCTTGCCGTCTCACTCTTCAACCCATCGGGCTCTGGAAAAACGTTGTCGTAAAGTTCATTGAACCTTCTGGCTGTAAAACGGGAAACCTCCACCACTGGAAGCTGATCCTCACCAACCGGGACAAGATCAGCTCTGCAGAACAGAATATCCGCAGCCTGACTCACCGGATACCCCAGGAATCCGTAGGTCATGTTCTCTTCAAAACCATGCTGCCCGGCTTCCGTTTTAATGGTAGGGTTGTGCCTGAGCCTGTTCACGGTGATGAACATCGAGAAGAACACCGTAAGCTCAGCAATCTGCGGAACCATGCTCTGAATGAAGATGCTCACAATATCCGGATCAAGACCTGCAGAAAGATTATCAAGCGTTACCTGTCTCACATCCGCGGGAAGATGTTCCGGGTGATCAAAATTCGTGGACAGTGTCTGCACATCGGCTACGATTATGAATGTCTCATACTCTTTCTGGAGTTTTACTCTGTTCTGCAGCGAGCCGGCTAAGTGTCCGAGATGAAGAGGACCTGTCGGTCTGTCCCCGGTTAAAATGCGTTTTCTTCCGTTACGATCAGAGTTCATATCACTACTTCTCCCTGATAGCGGGGATATTGGAATATCTGAAATCTCTCAGATCTATCTCCCCGGAGTACTCGTCCAGAATGTTGTATGTCTTCTCAACAAGTTCATCAAGCTGCGGGCAGATCCTGGAATAATCCGCAAGGTACCTGAAAGTTCTGGGCAGGTAGCCCAGAAATTTAGAATCACCTGTTTTCCGGTACTCCAACGCAAAAGTACCTATTGCTTTTAAGTTTCGCTGACATGCTGTCCGGGCAATCTGGAACATGTTCATATGGCCCTTGGCCATAACAAACTTCTTGGCTCTGTCCTCCCATGAAAATCCGGAGTCCCGGTAACTGTCTCTTACGAGACTGACCACATCGTATGCGGGTGGACCGAACCGGGCATCCTGCCAGTCAATCATGGTTAGCCTGTCGTTGTGAACCATGAGATTCGCACTGTGAAAATCTCTGTGAACGAATACTGATGAATCCGATATACTGCCGCAAAGTTTCCGCATCTCCTTCTGAAGTACGAGAAGTTTTTCCATAGGGACTTCAAGCAGTCGGAAAAACAGAGTTTCCAGGGTATTCTCAAGTTCCGCCATGAAGAATGCGGGAGTAAAACTCCTTCTGCCTGCTATTGAATCTGAACAGGCTCTGCTGTCAAGTTGTTTCTGCATGGCAACGATCATGTCAATTGCTTCGTTGAGATATTTAAGGTACAGGTCATCATCCACATCAAGCAGTCTGCAGGTGCCCAGATCCTCCTGAAGAACCCATCCCTTTTTAGTGTCGCATTCGATTATCGAAGAAACACTGAATCCGTGATGGGAAAGGAGTTCATGAATACCCAGCCATGGCCAGATGGAAATCTTACCGCTGTCCATCAGAATGAGAGTTTCGCCTCTAGTGGTTACACGCCAGAAACGCCTTCCCGATACATCACCGTGAAGTCTGTTTGCCGTTACACTGTTATCGGTTCTGCTTCTGAGCCATGCGGTAAGTTCCGGTGACATGGTTCTCATACTGATTCACCGTCCAGGCTGCTGCAGAACCAGGGCAGTATGGATTCCTGAAGTGTACCGCTTTCGAGGGATGAACCATCAAGCATGACACTGTTCCGAAGGAAGGTACCGCTTCCCAGGATACAGCCTCTGCCGATATTCCATACTCCGTTGAGAGAAACATCACTGGAAACGCATGCTGTGGGATGAATAAAAGAACCGCCGGATAGAATATTCCTGCGGAGAGTATCTATTCTGCCCATGTCCAGCCATCTGCCATTCCCCCTGCAGGCAGTAAGCCTGCTGCCGTCCGCCGCCGCAGCGGCAGCAAGTTCTGAGAACATACCTCCAGAAGCCTGTATCTTTGCGGCAGCTGCCGGAATTGATGGTTCCATGAGGCTAACCCCCCAATAATGTGTCTTCCGGACACCGCCGCATCCGAATTTCATGTCCTCATCTATTAATAAAGGGGAATAAGTTGCATCGGGCGGGAAGTCTCCTGTGAGAACAGTCCAGGTCGATCCGGTATTCCTGTGGTGTTCAACCAACCCGAGTGCATCAAATTCCTCGATAATCATATCAGTGTTCACGACCATCCAGGTTCCTGTATCCATAACATCCGAATGTCGAGCAATTGTTGCTGTGGCCCCCAGCGGTCTCTCCTCAAAATATAGTTCACACATTTCTGCAGACCAAACCGATGTTATCTCATTCATCAGTGCTTCGGGACACCTTGAGGCATTTATTCTGATTCTCCGGGGGCATATAGAGCTGACCTGCGCGGCCAGCCTTCCGAGAACCGATGTACCGCCGAACGGCAGCAGAGCTTTCGGACGGATAAGAGTAAGGGGTTCATCCCTCCTGCCGTAACCGGCAGCCAGGAAAAGAACCCCCTCAATCTCCATCGGGGTCTGTTTACCCGTAAATTTCTTTCCTGTTGCAGTCACAAAGTCTTACCCTGCGTCTCTGTGGGCGCCAGTCTCCACTGTCATTGTACTTGGCGGCATAGAGTACTACAGGTACCCTTTCCTTGCCGCATACAGGGCAGTCATCTCTATGAAGTGTCCTGGCTTCGTGTGCCAGCTTGGCAGCAAAAGTTCTTTCTTTTTTAGGCATTGGATGCATCCTCTCCGGTTATCACCGGGATACTGCAGGAAAATGTCATGATCCTGTCCATCATGGAGCGATCACCGGTTTCGGCGTATATCGCCTGAGCTGTCTCCAGAATTATAAGCAAACCGCGGCGGACCTGCACGGCATCGAATCTACCTTCAGAAGCCCACCAAAACGGGCACGAGTATAACATCTTATCGGCAAGTGAGGCAACCCTGTTCGACTTGCAGAGTCCTGCAATATCTCTCACATCGCATAGTAACTTCCTCAAATGAACATGAATCCGGTTATCGGGATCATCCCACAGAGGCCAGGGTTTACCTGCATCAAGGTCAGCAGGAGTCGTTGACCAGCTTCCAGGCGGAACAGAGGTTTGGAAAGACGGAAAAATCCCGGTCAGATCCCCAGGTGTTACCATTACAGCATCTTTACTGTTCACAAAGGCTTTCAGAAAAGGAGCTAAGAATGTCTCGATGGTTCCCTTTCTGTGATGTCCGTATGTCTCGCCATCCATAGCGATGAGAATATAGGCATCTTCGGATCCTGTCCAGCTGTGCATACCGGCGATTATCTCCGCGGCCATTCCCGAGCCGTTCTCACCATGAAAAGATATCCTGTTGCTCCAGAAATTGCTCCTGAGCAGAACAGCCACACCGTCCACCTCAGGAATGTTGTTATAGGGAATGTTTCTGCCTGTCCAGGTAAATGGAATGTCATCTGTCACAGTCCATGTATAGCCCATACTGCCGAATATCGAAGGAAGCAAGGGAGAGTAAGCCATTTCAGGGGGGAAAACACCTGAAGGATTGTAATTCTCTCCCAAGAGCCTGCGGTTGCCATCCCGGTTGATTTTGAGCTGCCTTCTTACATCGTCCTCTCCTATCAGAGGGAATATGGGATGGTAAGCACCGGAGTCGGTGAATTCCAGATTCGCAGCATTCGCCAGATGTTCAAGGGATTGCGATCCCAGCCTTTCCAGCTGTTCTGTCAGGGAATAATTGATATTCACCGCTACTCTGGCTCCCGATCTGCTCAGTAATGCTGATAGAGGTGAGTAGCATTCCTTGTCGATCGCAGCC
Organism: uncultured bacterium; assembly: GCA_964624675.1. GTDB lineage: Bacteria > Fermentibacterota > Fermentibacteria > Fermentibacterales > JCC-6 > Aegiribacteria. The sequence goes on along the minus strand of CAZUYF010000124.1, from coordinate 1,128 downwards.
ACCAGGGCGATATCCTGAGTTGGAGGCTGATACATATGCAGCAGCAGACTGATATACTTCATCTGTCACGTTCCTTTGTAAGCAGAATCCTGTCACCTTCGCTCAATCCTAGAAGTTCAGAAGCACTTCCTCCGCTTACAGCGATTTCCATCAAGCCCCCGCTGCCCTGAAGGAAGAGAATACCGGGATGTTCATCGTAGGCTTCAACCTCAGTGACAGGTTCAATCCTGCCGCAGGGGAGCTGCAGTAAATCTGGATGAAATGCACTGGATACAGGTAACCAGAGAATGATATTACCGAATACATCTATATGAGCGACCGTTACTTTCAATCCGCCATCCCACGCTATCGGCATCTCAATCTCCGATGGTACGAGGTCTTCCCTGTCGATCGGTTCCAGATAATCAACCCACCCGGGATCGAGCAAAAGTCTGGCCCCGGCAGGGGCGAAAACATCCCTTCCGTGAAACGTACTGCTGGACTCTGCCTGTGGATCTGGAAGTTTCCAGGCTCCTGTAACAGGCAGAAGTCCGAAGATACCGTTATCCGGCCCTACGTAATAAACACCCTCTACTTCGCAGATCACCCCCCTGCGGGCAGTTCCCACACCGGGGTCGACGACAGCCACAACTACAGAACCCGCCGGAACATGTTTTCGGGAAATAGAGAGATGGAAAGCGCCTTCACTGATGGAACCCGCTTTAACATCATGCGTCAGATCGACTATTACAACAGAGCGGGAGCACACCGAGAGTATCACCGCTTTCATCTGGGCGACATAGGTATCAGATGTTCCGAAGTCTGAAAGCAGGAACAGAGTGTTAATCCGAATCACCTGTATTTCAGAACCACAAGGGTCTGATCATCACCCTGCGGAGAACCTTTTGAATAGGAGTTAACAGCATCCAGTATGCCGCTTGAGATCTGGTGCGCGGAGAGGTCACGGTTTTCAAGGACAACATTGCAAAGTCTCTCTGTCCCGAATTCGAAGTCCGATAAATCCATGGCCTCTGTTAATCCATCTGTGTAGAGAATAAGCACATCCCCCGATTCAAGTTCAACAGTTCCGTGTTCGTACTCTGCCCCGGCCGACAGGCCCATTATAAGCCCGCCCTTCTCAAGCCACTG
>CAZUYF010000123.1:3073-5861 GCA_964624675.1 uncultured bacterium | reverse complement strand
CTCTGCCCTTGCCATCGCATTCCTCATCGCATGGCACGGAGTGCTTACAGTATCGCTTCTGAGGTCTACTCTAATACCGCTCATTTCATCCCTGAACTTTCTCTTTTAGGGAATTGATCCTGAGAGCTTCGTTCAATATTCTGTTCATAACTTCTGCAGAAGTGACTCCCGAAGCATTCCAGAGCCTCGGGAACATGCTGATATCCGTAAAACCGGGAATGGTGTTCAATTCGTTGAAGTAATACTCACCATCACTGTCAAGAAGGAAATCCACTCTTGCAAAACCGCCCCCGCCCAGGATCGAGAATGATTCTTCGGCACAGGATTTTATCTCCGCCGAAAGTGTTTCAGAAATCGGTGCCGGTATAAGCAGCTTCGATTCTTCGCAATTGTACTTAGCTGTGTAATCGTACCATTGTCCCCCTGGAACTATCTCCCCGGTAACTGAAGAGGATACTCTACCTGATTCAGATAGAAGCGCTACTTCGATTTCCCTTGCGTTCTCAATTCCGTTCTCGATAAGAATAAGACTATCGAACCGGAATGCCCTCTCAGCGGCTTCGCTGAGCATTTCAGGTGAATCGATCCTCGAAATTCCAACACTGGACCCCATTCTAGCCGGTTTTACAAAGACTGGATACTGCATGGAAAGCAGATCTTCGGGCTTCGGAGGAGATTGCAGTGTAAAACTCTTCCAGGGTACAACCGGAATACCTCTGGATTGCACAAGTTCCTTAGCAGTTATCTTATTCATTGCTACGGCCGACGCCATAATATCAGCACCTGCGCAGGGCCATCCGGCTATTTTGCAGAGTCCCTGCACCGAGCCATCTTCTCCCCATGGACCGTGAAGTACGGGAAAAACAACATCGAAATCAATCCAGGAATCTATCCGAAACAGTTTCCAGATCGGGTGACCAGTATTTATCGAAAGAGAAGTGCCTTCCAGGGACCACCTTCCATTGTTATCAATTTCCACAGGAATTACTTCATGGCATGATTCTTCAAGTACACTCTGAACGAAGGAGGCAGAGAGTATAGAAACCTCGCGTTCGGCAGACTTTCCTCCGGAGAGAAGAAGAATTTTCATTGTCAGACACACTCCTAATGCTCCGGCTTTGGGTCTTGACCGGACCGTTCGCGTTGGTAGTTTTGTCAGGATACCAGTTGAATGATAATATACGATTACTTTTTTTGTCCGGCAGGGACAGTTTTTATGCAGATTCAGCACCGGAGGCTTTATGAAAGTACTGATCACAGGTGGAGCCGGCTTCATAGGTTCCAATATAGCTGATTTCCTTATAGACAAGGGAAATGAAGTCCACGTATTAGACGACCTTTCAACAGGATTCAGGAAAAACATCAATCCGAAAGCTGAATTCCATGAAATGGATATCAGAAGCGAAAATGCTTTCGAAACTGTTTCCAGAGGCAAGTTCGATATCATCTGTCATCATGCGGCTCAGATGGATGTTAGAAGATCAGTGAGGGAACCGCTCTTCGATGCGGATGTGAACATAAAAGGAACATTGAATATTCTTGAGGCAGCGCGAATCGGTGAAGTAAAAAGAATCATCTACGCATCTACCGGAGGTGCCGTTTATGGACAACCCGAACATATCCCGGTCAGAGAGGACCATCCTGTCAATCCTATCTGTCATTACGGAATAAGCAAACATACTGTAGAACACTATCTATTCCTGTACAGATATCTTTACGGGATCGATTACGTTGTACTCCGATATCCCAACGTTTACGGACCCAGGCAGAATCCATACGGAGAAGCAGGTGTTACAGCTATTTTTACACTTGCATACCTTACCGGCGCTCCACCTCTCATTAATGGAGATGGAATGCAGCTGAGGGATTATGTACATGTCAGGGATATCGCAAGAGCCAACTGGATGAGTATGGACCTCGAAAGAACCGATATTACCGGAGAGATATTCAATATCGGATTCGGCATCGGCAGGTCTGTCATCGAACTCGACAGGATCATTCGCGGTTACACCGGATCGGACCTCGAACCCACGTTCGGCCCCTCCCTGCCTGAGGAGATCCTGAAGATAGCACTGGACAGCTCAAAAGCAGAGAATTTTCTCGGATGGGAACCTGAGATCGAGTTCGAAAAAGGTTTGAAAGATCTGGTTGAGTATCACCGCTTAAGACTGGCCGGAGACTGATGGGAGCTAACCTTAAGCCTGTTTATCTTGACAGGGATGGTGTCATCAACCTGAACAGGGCTGATTACATAAGATCACTGGAACAATGGATCCCCATACCTGGCGCAATTGAAGCAATAGTAAGGCTCAGTAATGCAGGACACCCTGTAATAGTTCTGACGAATCAGTCAGCAATCGCCAGAAATTACTGCCGTGTTTCAGATGTTGAAGGGATACACAAGCATCTATTGCACCTGGCCTGCAAGGCTGGAGGGTTTATATCCGGCATCTACTACTGTCCTCACCATCCTGATGATGGGTGTGAGTGCAGAAAACCGCGAACAGGTATGATTGAATCCGCCAGAAGTGAGCTTAATCTGCCCGATGGAGGTTATATCGTAGGCGACGCTGATTCGGATATGGAACTCGGCAGGAGAACCGGATTAAAGACAGTTCTTGTTCTTACGGGTCGTGGAAAAGACCAGTTAAGGACCATTGATTCGGATGATTGCATCCGGCCATGGAAAGTTACAGAAAACATCACATCAGCCGTGGATATAATACTTGAAGATACCGCGAATAATGATCGGTAACACTGATTTATTTCAATAGAATAAGCCTTTCCA
>CAZUYF010000123.1:0-2973 GCA_964624675.1 uncultured bacterium | reverse complement strand
TACCGCGAATAATGATCGGTAACACTGATTTATTTCAATAGAATAAGCCTTTCCATCGGAACATCACCGATAGACCGAGGAACAGCAGAGCGCGGTTACATATCACTGACGTATGCTACTAGCAGATTAATTGTCGCTCTGAGGGCTTTTACATGCGTTCTTTCCATTGCATGCGAGGAATCAATTCCCGGACCTATCAGCGCATGCCTTACATCAAGGCCTGTCTTGAGCGCCGCCGCGGCATCTGAGCCGTAGTGCGGGAAAGTATCGACCGCATAAGGAATGGATTGAGCACCGGCAACTTCTATCAGTTTTTTTGTCAGCAGATAGTTGAAGGGTCCTGTGCTGTCGGCAGCGCAGATAGTTACCTTATCTTCTGAGGATTCCCGGCCAGGTCCTGCAACTCCCATATCAACGGCAATGAATTCGGTTAAACCATCCGGAAGGAAACCGGCGGCACCATGACCTACTTCTTCGTATCCGGTTATCAGAAAATGAAGTGTATGAGATGGAATTATCTCTCTGGAGACCAGATCTTCAGCCGTCTTCAGAAGAATGGCAACTCCGGCCTTATCGTCAAGATGTCTTGATTTAATAAACCCTGATTCCGTCAGCACGGGCCTGGGATCGAAATGAATATAATTCCCGACGGATATTCCCAGTTTCCGCACATCTTCCCCTGTCGAGACCTCCTCATCAAGCCTTACATACATATCCTTCTTCTTGCGCTTTGCCGATGCGTCTTCCATTCCGTGAGCATGAACAGATGTATTGTCAAACAGAACGGTTGCATTGAAAAGCCTTCCGGAGAAAGTTTCTATACGGCAGTATTCTCCCTCGATGCTGGACATCGTATATGAGCCGATGGAGCGAAGCGCAATTTTCCCGCTTCCCTCTTCTATTCCGCTGATCATACCTCCAAGAGTATCCATATGAGCCGACAGGACAATACCATCACTGATTCTTCCCCGGAGTGTGGCAAGAAGACTTCCCTTCAGGGTAAACACCGTTTCCAGCCCGAGCTCTTTGAATCTTCCTTCGATAAACCTCATCGCTTCCTCTGTATGTCCCGAAACGCTTCTGGTCTTCAGAAGTTGAATGAGAATGTCCGTAACCGCTGATTCCGTATTCATGGATCCGCCTTTCGAATGAAACAGCGAATAATGCTGCAAGGGTTCCTGTAAGAAGAAATTATAATCATATTTACTCCATGAAGAAAAATAACAGAAGAAAAAGATGTCTGAATCATCTCAGTCTTATACTTCCATTCGCGCTGCCGGCTGCTGTACTGGTGATCTGGCTTGCATCACAGTGCAACGGGCAGGAACAGAATCCCCTTCATATTATTGCCTCCATGAATCTCGAAGGCGGCAGGACTACAACTTTCTCTACAATTCTCCCGGATGGTAACGAGGCTACATGGGAATGTTCTCACGGGACATTCATAGAAACCGGTGATATTGTTGCAATGGGCAGAAGCGTTACATGGCAGCCATACGCGGGTCTTGAGGATTCGGTCTCGATAATTATAACAACTCCTACCGTTTCGGATACAGTCAGGTTCCTCCCTGTAATACCGGATGTTGTTCCTTCGGTGACTGTTTCCGCCGCTTATCACCTCAGTATACTTGAACGGGCAAGGAGTATTCAGATGGCTCCTGGGATATACAGGGCTGTTTCACGGGGAGATGCTCTCAGTGGATACGACGGCCTTGTCATTCTTATAGTTAAAACAAGAGGTAATTACAGGGAGGCCTATGGCATGCTTCCGGGTGATACTCTTATACTGCCGCTTCCCCTTGGCGGGATCATCCAGGCGACAGGCCTTGATGCCATGGAGGATGCAATGGACAATGAGGGAAACATACAGATAGTCTTTGAAATCCTGGAGGACACACCTCAAATCGAACCCCTGGAAGTAGAATTCTCATCTGAACCTCCACTGGAAACAACTGAATCAGATCAGGCAGCGGAGGAAGAGCCATCCGGGTACTGAAGCAGCAATTCCTGCTGCTTGCTGCTCTGGGAACATTGTATGCGGGGAACATGTGGGAGAATCACGGTGTCAATTTCTCCTGCGTACTGCCCGGCACGAACGAAACAGTTACCCTGTTCCCCATCATATGGGACATTAGAAGCACAGGCCACATTTACAGGAACTACTGCGAGATCTATGGCATTGACCCTTCAACTGATCCGGTCATGGAAGTGCTTGATGATGCAAGTCAATCTGGATTCAACACCGCGATGATCAGATCGGAACTCTATTTCATTGACGTTCCCGGTGATTACGCCACGACCGATTACATCTTCGAGGATGTAGCAAATTCCATCCGTACCACCGGAATGGATATTATCGTCGGGGGATTCTGGACCAATCCATATACACAGGCCCACAATATGGGCACATTCAACTACCTCGCAGACTATGTCGAACAGACAGCGGAGCAATACGCCGGGGATGTTATAGGAGTGTTCGGCTTCGATGAACCTGCTGTGAAGTTCCTTGAGAACCCCGAATCGCAGTGGGACTGGATCCAGATGGTGGCCGATTATCGTAACCTCTGCGAATATCATATTGGTCTGCCATTCATCTCCTTCATATCAAAGTATGGTGTTCAGGGTTCTGCCGGATCAATCTATTACTACAATGATACAACCAGCGTCCTGAACAGGTTCTCCCGCCACCTGGACGTTATAGCGTTCAATATGTACCCGGTAAAGAACAACGACAGGCGACTTCGGAACCTCTATTTCGACACCGATAATCTCCTCTTCTGCGGTGCAACGGATCTGCTGCCCTCCCCTTCCCCATATTACGAAGTTTACTGCGACAGGGATGAGTTCTTTACTGTGTTACAGGAAGATGAATCCAGCACATTTCATTTATACGAGTTCATATACACTCCCAATTTCGGTCATCTTGTGCTTGAGGAGGCTGTGATCCTGGACATCCCCTTCATACCCACCGGC
>CAZUYF010000122.1:0-5876 GCA_964624675.1 uncultured bacterium | reverse complement strand
ACCGCCTCCGCTGGAGCCAACCAGAGCTATCATACTGCCTCTGGCCAGTGTGAAGCTGACATCCTTCAGAACCCACTTGCCTTCAGGATATTTGAACCAGAGGTTCTCAAAACGGATCTCTTTCCAGCCGTCAGGAAAATCACCATCAGTCAGATGTCCATCCGGAGTGAGCGTTTCCGTGGCAAGAATATCAAAGAGCCTCTCCGCGGAAGCTGCTGCCCGCTGAACCATGTTCAGTGTTTCGGAGAACATCACCACCGGACCGAAGAGCCGTCTCGTATACTCAACGAACATGACTACTGTACCGACACTTACAGCGCCGGCGACAACTCCCGCCCTTCCGGAAAGAAGAATAACGATAACAGCAAGTATCTCGCAGCTTCCAAGGAAACTCCAGAAACCGTACTCCCAGAAGTAAGCTTTAACTTCCCTGCTGAGAAAGCGCTTTCCCTCGACATGAATCCTGCTCGTTGCCATCCCTGTTGCGCCGAAAACCTGAAGAACAGGAACCGACCTCACGTATTCCGCTATGAATCCTGCAATCCGCGCGTATGCCGACCTGACCCTTCTGTATAGTTTCCTCATTTTCTTCAGAACAGGCACTGTCAGCAGCGCCACAGGTAACAGAAGAATTATGATCCATTTTGTAATTTCAGCGTCGGCTGCGAACATTATCCCAAGAGTACCGAAAACCATCGCCACGTTTCGCAGCAGCGCCATTGATACATCGCTGAACAGCATCCGCACACGTTCCGAATCGCTTTCTACCCTGGCCATGAGCTTACCGGTGGGATTGCTGTCGAAAAATGACAGGGAGAGGGTAAGCATATGACGAAATACTTTCTCCTTCAGGTCCCTTACCACAGAGAGCCCTACTTTCGTGGTGATCATCACCTGCAGATAGGACATTACCATGGCGAACGTGAATGTTCCGGCAAACAGAAGGGAGTAGAGTACAATGTCCCGCACCGATTTGTCTGGAATCGCGGTGTCGATGACCATCCGGAGGATAAGAGGCCCTGCAAGTTCTCCCGCAACGGACAGGAACAGCAGGACAGTTGCTATTGCAAAGGATTTCCAGTGAGGCCTGAGAAAAGGATAGATCTTCCTCAGAACACCAAAGGTGGATGTTTTCCTGATCGAAGAATCATCATGTGTGTCATCAAAGTGAAAGTGCATCTCATTATTCCTGTGAAAACCGGGTTATCCCGTGATCAATATCTGTTCTTGAAACTTAGTACAGTCTGCCCCGCTGTGGAGCAGGAGGTTTCTGAATTACTGAAACAGTCTTTTGATCTTAGTCATAATGGTGCCCTTCGCTTGAGAAGAGGATTAAATATTCACTTTTTTGAGAATGTCAAGGAAAGGGGGTTGCCTGTCAATTAAATATTACAGCTTCTCGGGCCCTGCGTAGCGTTCCACGAGCTTGATAAGTTCCGGAAGCATTTCAGGGTCTCCTATGAGAACCCCCGTGGGTCCCGGCCTTTCTTCCAGCGAAAAGATGATCTCATCAGCAGCCAGAGATTCAAGCCCTTCGTTATCCCTTTCGTCGCGGCCCACAAGGCCTATGGTGTCCTCGGAAATCCTGAACATCCGGCCGTGTCTTATCAATCTGGCATTCCCTGCGGTAAGTAATCCGGGAATCTCCATGAGGGTCCTGAGCCTGTCGCAGTAATTCGGGTCGGTAAGCAGACATCCTCCTCCAGGATTGATGTATTGGATTCCGTATTCCTCCGCAAGCTTCATCTGGGGTTTTCTGCCTCTTCCCGAAACGTTCAGAAGCAAGTCCCTGTTAACAAGCCCTTTCTGTTCAGGATCGGTGATTTTAAGAAGTTTTGCCGATAGCGGCCGCAGGAGCAGTTCCGGATAGCCGGACAAACGGGCAACCCGGTTGAGTGAGTTTTTGTTCTGCGACATTGGCCGCTGCCCCGCGACTTCTCCGGAGAAGATGATGTCGTGACCCTCTGCTGCGGCGATATCTCCCAGTATCCGGAACATCCCTGCATGGCAGTCTATGCAGGGGTTAAGGTTCTTGCCGAATCCGCTCGGAGGGTTTGCAAGCAGAGCCATCATTTCAGAGCTGTAATCGATTTCCCTCCAGGGAAGGTCCAGCTGTTTCGCCCCACGGTATCCATTGAACGACGTAAAATAGGGACTGGTGAAGGTAACCAGATCCACCTTTATGCCCTGGGTTCTAAGCAGGAGGGCTGCGATCATACTGTCCAACCCGCCCGAAAATGCTCCGATAGCCCTTACTACCCCCACTTGGTGTGCCTGCCCTCCACGATTCTCCACTTTCTGTCTGCGGCGAGTTTTCTAAGTTTCCTGTCCGGGCATACAGCGATGGAACAACCGCATTCGCTCATTATAAACCTGTCGGCCCAGGAATCCCCAGCGGCTGCGCAGTTCGCTGGTTTAATCCCTCTCTGATCGCAGATTGTCTTCATCAGCTCAGCCTTATTCCTTCCCCATGGACGAAGACCATTCAATCGTCCGGTGAACCTTCCGTTCACTACTGCAGGGCTGCTGGTCCGAATGAGATCAATTGGAATATCCTCAGCTATGCCGGTTGCAATGCATTCCAGAGAGGCGGAGAGGAGAACCGTTTCGCATCGAGTACTCTTCAATTCGCGTATGGATTGAAGTGTCCAGTCTCGAAAAGAGCTCTTCAGGAGGATCTTCGCACATTGGGCCGCTTCCCGCTCTATTACTTCAGGCGGAATCCCCGTTAAGTAGTTTCTGTTCCATCCCTTTCCCTCCCGGATTGTCTGTGCGGGGTGTAGCAGATAGAAGAAAAGGAACCTGAAGAAAGCAGATGGGGACAGTATGCCCTTCCTCAGAAGGTGTTTCAGGAAGTACTTCTCCGAAGACGTTGACAGAAGCGTTCCATCAAGATCCACAAAGTACATAAGGGGGGCGGCTCCATCGGGCAATCTAACAATATCCACAATACTCACAGTTTCTAGACCAGCGGGGGCGCTATCCTTACTCCGCGGCCGGTACCAGGTGTATTATCGAACACAGCTGTGATATGGACCAGGATCCCCGCGTACAGCTTTGGAAACTCTCCGTGGAAGAGTGTGTGGGCCATATTCGTATACGTCACAATATCATTTGCATAATCTCCGGCCTCAGTGTCACCGGGGGCTACAAGCTGACCGATACCTCTGACTTCGTAGGATTTGCTATCCAGAAACACCAGTGATGTTGTAGGGCGTTCCATGAGATTAATAAAAGTATGGGTTTCAAATTCAGGAGTACTGTAAAGTTCCAGTGAGATCATTTTTGTCAGATCGAAATTCGAAGCATCCGAATAAAGATCTATGAGAAACTGCAGCCTTGGTCCCATGCCCCCGGACATTAACTCCTCCATCTCGGCAAGAAGGTCCTTGATCAGCAACCTTCGGGGACAAAGGCCCATTCCTTTAAACGCGTTGTTTATCTCAAGCCTGCTGTCCGCCCTGCTTCCGCCCCATGTCGCCATTGCAGCATTGTGGGGTCCGGCAAGGGAAGGGGGAGAACCTCCCTCTCCACTGAACATCAAAGAGATGTTCTCCAGCACTTCAAGACGGCCTGCAAGGTTCCAGTCCATGAAAGGCTGGGGTAACGGTATCGTAGAGAAATCCTGCCATGAGCCATCAATTAACGCCCTGATAATTCCCTCAGCTTCCCTCGAAGCATCAACCGTGTTCTGCCTGAATGTGCCGTTGGTCCAGAATTCTTCCATTCCCTGTTCCCACTCCCCGGCAAGGGCTTTCCCGGCAACGGTGGAAAGAAAAACGGCTCCGCCCAGTTTACCGGCCTTTCCTAGAAACTGCCTTCTGTTGAGCTTTTTTTCGGATTCGTCTTTTCCACCCAAGTTTCTTCCTCCTGCCATTACTTATACACCTACCCACTCAGTATATTATCGCTTCTCAGACAGGAGGAAGATTGTCCAAAATTCTTGATGCCGCAAGTGCCGGTGATTACGATGCCCTGACAGACCTGTGGCTTGAAACCCTCGATGGAGATGCCTCCTACGATGAAATGTTAGGCGCCTTCTCCGTTCTTCATCACAATGGAGAGCATGGTCTCGCCACAGAGCTTCTGGAACTGATTATTACCGAGAAGGAGGCCGCGCTGGAAGGTGCCTTCGCAGACTTTCTCCGGAAAGCAGCGGTAATCTTCCGAAGATCAGAGCCTCTGCGGAAAGCTCTTATTGAAGTACTCAGAGATGACTACCTGATGTTTCAGCCCCTCGAGCATTTTCTGAAACTCAGCGGACTCAAGGATGACAACGCCGATGTACAGTCATCATGGAGAGCTTTCAGCTCACTCATGAAGTACGACAAAGACGGTTATCTTTACCATAACACCTTCGGCATCGGACAGATCACAAGGATGAGCCGGACACATGCCACCATAGATTTTCAGAAGGCTCAGAACCATGATATGAAATTGAACGTTGTTCTCGAATTCACAAGACCGATTACGTCTAATTCCCTGGCGGTTCTCTCCTGGCGGAATATGGAAGAGTTCTCGTCTCTTATCAGGGAATCCCCTTCCGAATTTCTTTGCAGACTTGCTTGTGAACCGCTGGAAAATCACGGAGAGATATGTATTTCGGATCTGCACGCTTTTTTCTCCGATTCGGCGTTCACAGTCGGGGAAGCATGGAAATTACTTAAGAAAGCATCAGTTTCAACCGAAGGTTTCCTCGATCTGGGTGATCGCATCGTACTTCTGGATGAAAACGTGGAGTTCCTTGAAAGAGCAGCGAAGATCATAGGCAGAAAGAAAGAGCCCGCCCGTGAAAAAGTTAAACAGGTTAAAGCTCTGTTGAAATCCTGCACCGGCGCCTTTCCCGATGGATTGACGGGCCTGCTGGATGAAGTAGGCATCATATCCACTCCCGAAACAGGTTCTCTGTTTGAGCTGTGCTGGATTCTCAGCAACAGGGGCACGGCAGATGTGTTCACCGGAATAAGGTACAATTTTCTCGAAACCTCTGCCGCTAGAGCGGAGAGAGCCCTTGGCGAAATTCAGTCTCCCGCATGCAGAAAGGATTACCTTAACCTCTTTTTCTCCGGGGCCACCGAACGGGGGGAAAAAATAGCATTGCTGTCGGGACTCAGGCGTTCGCTCTGGGAGCATGCTGCAGCCTTCCTGGAGGAGTTCGATCCTGAGCTTCTTTCTGAGTGCACAGGAGACTATCTCTCAAAACCATCTGAAACCGACAGGTTTCTCTGGACACTGACTTTTCTTGCTTCGAGAGGGCATAAACGGGATGACAACTTTGGAGAAAATCAGATCGGTCTCTTCCTCGATTACCTGATATTTTCCTGCGCTGATACTCAAAAAAAGGTGATCGGTCTTCTTACAGGTCCGCTGAAATTAAAACTGGACAGTTATCTCTCTTCGATCGATACGAGAAAACTCAGCAATTACCTTGACAGTTTCAGCACAAGCGCCACAGCACAGAATGAGGGTCTGTGCCTCTTTGTGGGAAGGGAACTGTCACGAAGAAATAGTTCATCCATTGGGAAATCCGTAAGGAAGTATTTCTGGGAATCGGATGCTCTTTTCTCAAGTCTGCAAGCAATAGAACAGCGGGAAGCCGATACTCTCAGACTGAAACAGACGGAGATCCCGGCTGCGGCTGAAGCCATCGGAGAGGCCGCTTCCCACGGAGATCTTTCAGAGAATGCGGAATACGCGGCGGCGATAGAAAAGAGGGACCTGCTGCTGGACAAGCTTAACAGATGGATGAAGGAACTCCAGAAGTACAGAGTATATCCACCCGATGAAATCACCTCTGATACTGTCAGCCCGGGCATAAGAGTACAACTTCAGGAAAGCGGCGGGGCGGAGACTGTGCAGACAGTTGATGTAGTAGG
>CAZUYF010000121.1:0-5992 GCA_964624675.1 uncultured bacterium | reverse complement strand
CATGGACTGAAGCTTTTCGGTCCATCGCAGGCACTCGTGAAGCCTGCTGTTCTTATCAGCCTGAACCAGCGCTTTCCAACCCCACTCGGAAGCTTCGGTGTGTTTTCCGGAGTTTTCCATGTGAAACGCTATCTTACCGGCAACTTTGTCAGGATCACCAGAGTTCATGCTCAGTATTACATCGGCAGCCTTAGTATGCAGCTTCTTAAGTTCACGTTCTGGCAGCATGCCGTACGCCGCGTCTCTGTACAGAGCATGGTTAAAGGAGTAAGTGGTTGCCTTCGTTCTGATCCAGAGCTGTTCGCTGACGCCCTGCCACAGCAGGGAGTCCGTGTTCCTGTCTTCGGAAATTTCAGAAAGCACATTCAGATCGAACTCCTGGCCCAGAACTGAAGCTGTCTGTACCAGCTTCTTAAGCCTGCTATGCAGTCTGTCCATTCTGGCGACCAGTATTGAAAGAATACCCGAAGGAACTTCCTGGTTCCGCGATACAAGCCTCCAGCCCTTTCTCCTGCGCTCCACAAATCCTGAGTCCTTCAGGTAGACGCAGAATTGATCGATATAGAAGGGATTTCCCTGGGTTCTTTCATGAATGAAAGTTATGAGATCAGGTCCAGGATCATGCAGAAAATGCGCGGATACGATTGATCTGGCGGCTTCTTCTTCGACAGGTTTAAGATCTATATACGTATAATCTACTCTGTGTTCTATTCCGGTCTCCGGTTTTGAGCCATCGTCCATGTATCTGCTGGAGAAGAGCAGTGCCAGCGGATACTTCACAAGCTCACCCGAGATGATTCCGAGCAGCCTCTTCGAATCATCGTCCATCCACTGAAGATCTTCTATTATAAGGATAAAAGGCTGGACGGATGACAGCGCTCCTATCAAAGTTCCTGTGGCAACGGCTATATTTTCGAACCTCTCTCCAGGATCAAGCTGTTCGAAAACTGAGCCTTCCCGGAAGTGCCCAAGTACAGAACCTATCACCGACTGAGATATGCGAAGCTTTTCAGCCAGGTAAAGCGCAGATCTGGATCGGCGGGATTCAAGCTTCAGCGCCAGAGTTTCCAGACCGTCTTCGAACATTCTTCGGTTCTCCTCCGGAGAGCTGGAACTAGACTGCCCGAAGTAATCCCTGAAAAAGTACTCAAAAGGGTTGAGGCTGGTTCTCAGTATATCGTCGCACCGTAAAACGAATGCAAGAGCTGATCCGTCAAGCTCATGTGCAGCTTCGTAAATAAGTCTGGATTTACCGATACCAGCCTCACCGTATACGGTGGTAATACCGGCAAAAGCACCGTGCTTCAATGGATACATCCGCCTTCGAATGAAACGCAGTTCGGAGGAGCGTCCAAGCATTTCTCCCTGGTAGATCCGTCTTATATTTGAATCCAGGCAGTGAAGAAGGCTGAAGACCACAGTGTCCTCCCTCTTGCCCTTCAATGAACAGCTGGTTCTGCCGCCCCAGGAAAAATCCTGCTCGGTCTTATCAGATGTTTCTTCCGATACCAGCACCTCACCCCATTCAGCTTTGAACACCAGCCTTGCGGAAGTATTGATGGTGTCGCCGAAAACAGTGTAGGTGCATCTTCTGGAATTGCCGGTCATTCCTGCGTAAACCGTACCCGAGACAATACCGCACCTCATGTCTTCACCGATTGTTTTTTTTAGATCACAGGCGAATCGGCAACCCCTGGACTCATTGTTTTCCCATGCTACAGGCGCGCCAAACAGTATGGTGATCAGCGGTTTTGAGGAAGTGAAATAAAGCCCGCTTACATATCCCCCATAATAGGCTGCCTTCCCCAGAATACTTTGAATGGAGCTGCGGGTCTTATCCGGAGAGGATGGGCGCAATGCTACAAAAACAGTGGTTATATCGCGAAATTCTCCGGTGAGCCTGCTGGACAGTATGAGATCAGGCACGAAATGTTCCGCTACACTCTTCCTTATCCTGCAGGCGTTATCATAAATCCCTGTGTATGTATCCTCTGAATCTGCAATTGCAGCCTTGCTACGACTTTCTTCAATGGTATGAAAACTCTCATCGATATGCAGACTGACAGAGCTTGCTGTTGATAGAAGTGAGGCGGCTCGTGTAATAGGGTCACCCTTAACGTAATGGATCAATTTTTTCTTCCCGATGATCCCCCACTCAATGGATCCTGCTGCAAGAGCAAGCCTTGCTGAAACATCCCAGTTACCGAACCTTGTTTTACGGAGAAGGTTCTTCTTGAAGTACAGGTCCAGCGATTCAGCCGCATCCAGCGCGTCCTGAGGCCGATCTATCCGGAATACTCCTATTACTGAGTCCCCCTCGAATTGCGCTATCACGCCTCCACAACTGTAGATCTCATTCACGGCTCTGGAAAATATCCTCCCGAGGATGCTCGAAAGAACCTCAGCACCCGCTTTTCCGTGGGTCATGAGTTCCTCGGTCATTGATGTAAAGCCGGTGATGTCAAGCAGAAGAATGCAGTTGGTTGTACAGTCGCCTGTCCTGCCCTTTAGAAAGAGCTTCTGAATATACCGTGGGATTACGTTAAACAGTTAGCTCTCCTGAATTTTGCTTGAATACGGGGGGATATGTCATGGGTGCAACCCCTATCTTATTACGATCTTAGTTCAGCCTCATACATCCCTCGGTTGTATGGAGGCAACAGGCATAAAGTACAACAAGATAGCATCTGTTCAATACTTAACCGATGCAATTTGAATAGTCAAGGCTGAAAGCGCTCATAAAACACCTTTTCGACCAGGATTATGTCAACTACTCACACTCGTAAGTTGGAAGTGCGGGGAAAGTCCAGCGAGGAATGATCTTGACATAATATCATTATGATTCGATACTCAAACACTGAGTACCATACATAGAAAGGTCTTATGAAAAAAATAGTATTCGCGATCATAGCCATTGCTTCGATAGTTCTGATACTTCGTTTTGCTCAGTGCTGAGACCCTGTTGTGAAAATACTCCGGAAGTCGGCTGTTGTTCTTCTCTTGCTTGTAATTCTCGCGATATTCCTGTTAACCTTGAACATACTGGACTTGAGCAATATCTTTGGCTTCTCCAGATCGACCACTTCCGTCCTGCAGGTTCTCAAGTCCGAAAGTCTTTTCTTCCTGGCAACTGACAGGATAACAACATACATATATACGGATATCGATGAGAACAGCCTTCTTCTCGGGAACAGAGAAGGTCTGTTAATAATGAAGGTTACATATATATATGGATTGGATCTGGATATACTAACCGAGGATTCCCTGGAACAGGACAATAACAGCATTATCGTTCATCTTCCCGATGTGGAGATGCTGGACATGTCACCAGATCTCAGTACCGTCGATATCTATACAAAGACATCCGGGCTGGTATGGCTCTACGATCAGATTGCTGGATACGATATGCAGGAAGATCTGCTGAACCAGTTTGATTCTGTAGCCACCGAATTTGCCTATTCAGAGGATCTTCTGCCCGAAAGGAGTGAAATTGTAACTCGCCTTAACGGTTTTGCACCTGTACTGTCGGAATATGCTGGAAAGGATATCCTTTTTGAATAGTCAGTTATGAAGGTCAGGGCTGACTCTCACTCTTTTTCTTCAAGTATATCCGCAATGTCATCGAAGACAGTTTCCACGACAAAGCCGTTATCCCTGAATATACCGGCGTAATCACGGAGTATCCCGGCAAGTTCATCCGCCTCAATGTATTCAGCATAATCACTCCTGAGGAATTCCTCAAGAGAAGAAAATGAAAGGAACCAGGTGTCATCGTACTGGATAATATCGAAAGCGTAAATAGCCTCATCGTAATAGTCCAGGGCTTCCTCATCAGAGGCATCCTTTGAAGCGGCGTGGGCAGCCCTCAGGAACCGGCAGCTGAGTTCACTGGCGTCGTAATACGCCCAGCCGTAGAACATCGCACCTATACTGTCAGCAGCCTGCCGGATCTCACCGATCAGAAGGAGGGAATCCGCAGAGGCTAGAAGGTCAGCTGACCAGTCGCTTATCCAGGATTCGACTGGAATGAGAATCTGTTCATCTCTATCCCAGGTGAAGGACATATTACATGTTGTAGTCCTGGAGGGATATTCGGATGAAAGGATAATCAGGCTGTCTTCACTGCTGAATGAAGCAAAGGACTTGGCTGGATTTAGAAACATGTCAAACAGTACAGTGCCAAAGCAAAGAGTATCGAGGCCGTAACCGATAACCGCAAGCTCCGAGCCCTCAATAAGGTCGTCACCCAGAATCCATAAATCCAGATTGTCTATTCCATCGGGAAGCATTTCGGATGGAACGCCCAGTACGGCGATATATTCCAGTGCATTACTTCTTGCCTCCCATTCATCAATATACGAGCTGAAATCATCGGAATAGACCGGCAGGGAAAAGCATAGAGAAACGATTACTAATAATAATCGTGAAGCACTGAGACGAATGGAGCAGATCATTCTATCTCCTTTCAATAGTTATAGAAGTACAATAGTGAAAGATCATTCAGCTCTCAAGGATTGGAAGGGACCCCGGCTGCCCGGGGTCTCCATAATGACCGACTGCGAAGAAAAGCTAGAAATGATACAACAATAGTAAGGCATTAAGGTGATCAGATTTCCGGAATGATCTCCAATTACATGATATTGACGAAGCAGGATTACCAGCGGTATTGTCATTTAAGTAAAAAAAGGTGTGCAAAGGCAGGAATTAGTAGAATGACTTTCAGGGACAAAGAACAATGGAAGATATTCCTGTCCTACTACAACAGGGAAGCGAAAATTGAACATGAGGGTCAGGAATACTGTTTCTCCGAAGAGGATTTCGAATATCTGAACAGTCCAGCAAATTACTGGCACCATTCCAGATCCCCAAGTTCATGGTTATGCTGTGCTGCTGTAAACCATGCGAAAAAGAAGTTTGGAAAAATTCTACCGAGAGAGAAGTTAATTGCACTCTGTGCTGATACACTGAACATCACAGCGCAGGAACTTGAAGGTGCTCTGAACTGGAATGCAAATTACATGGCATGGCATGATGGCGGTAAGCCTGAAGATCATCATGCTTATCCGGATATATGAGGAGGCATATGCGTACGAAAATCATCCAAATACTGCTGGGCTTTACTTTAATCCATATTGCATGGGCAACGCCACCGGACGTAATGACAACGGACATCGAAGTGCTAGCTGGATCTTCAGAGAAAGCGGTGTTTCTTGTAAGGACTGGCTTTAACCACGGGTCCCATTACCTGTGGGAGACAAGGTGGTTCCTTCTTTGTATGGATTTAACGGATTTCAGTTTTCAATGGGAATCACAGGGAAGCATGATTGAAGCCGAGGAGGAATACGGTGGAATCCGTTTCAACAGCGCTGATGGTGCACTTACAATTGCCGGGGCTCTGGAAGAGTGGGGGATTCAGTGGTCTGTTAACAATAATGGTGATTCGTACTTCACCGCAGGCGAATTGAGACCGGAGTATTTCATCAGGGATTCAGTTCTTTTCGCCCGGTACAATGATGAAGAATACGCTTTTATCGGCGTGAGATGCTTTGATCCTGTAAACCTGGCCGTACTGAATACTGATTTTACCGAATGGTACTTACCTGAAGATACTCCTGTTATTACCGAAATTCACTCTTTGAATGATCTGGACCGTTTTTCATACCCCGACAATGATACCTTTAGAATCACGGCACATTCAGAAGGAGAATTTGGAAACTATTACCTGCTAACAGCCACTGTAGAAGTTGATATGGTACCCTTTGATGTTATCTTCACGATCCCATCGGAGGATATGCATGCCGCCAGATCATTTCTAATTGATCGATTGTGACAGGACAGAAAACATCATGACCTGCTGGAGATATAATGATAACTCATATCGCTAATAAAATCCGGAAGCTTTTTGGAAGGAGAGCGCCGGACCAGAAAGAGGAAAGTATCAGACTGGGTCTTGCTCTGGGTGGGGGCGGAGCAAGAGGACTTGCCCATATTC
>CAZUYF010000120.1:0-6026 GCA_964624675.1 uncultured bacterium | reverse complement strand
CGTCCGAAGGCAAAGGCAAGAGAAACAGGTATCGCAAGCAGCAGCATGAACATAATATTGGTTATCATCATTTTTGTGATAAATGAGAAGCTCATATACATCTTGGGAGTGATCTGGGTGAACCAGCTGAATAAGAGGCTGAAGATAAGCCCGGGAGCCGATCCCATCAGCACTAATCGCGTCTGTCTTTTTTCTATGAAATTATCAGCCCTGTAGTAGTGTCTGAGCAAGAGTATATATCCAAGACTGATGAAGAGAGTCGTGAGGATTGTAGCCTCCAGCTGCATCTCATTTCTCCAGACAACCAGTGAAATGCCGAAGATCGTCGCTGGGGCAAACAGAAGGATATTGGCAAACAATCGGTGCTTATCGTACAGTTTCTGTCGAACAGGGAATAGCATCTGCAGCTTCAACCAGAATGCAGACCAGAATAATGATATAGCACCGAAAAGATAGTAGACGATTCCAGGCATACTGAAAGAAGCATACACATTCGCGATAGCCGGGCCAGTAAGATTCATACCAATGGCAAGTGTAAAACAGAATAAAGTCAGAGATCTTACCGGGGATGAGTACGGTCTTTTTATAAGACCCCAGAGCCCCACAAGTATAAGACCAATAATAATAAGAGCTCGCAGTATTACGAGAACCCACACCTGAATCTGCATAATCAGAGGGATTGATCGGGTAACTACAGTTGTTACGTATGTTTCAAAATCGTGAATGTATTTAATATCAATTTCTTCACCAGCAGGTGTATCAACATTGAATACACTGAAATAGTTGCTCTGGGTGGAAGGCAGGCCGTCAACTTCTACAAGAACATCACCCTCAACAGGTATGGGCGGTTCCCTGAAATCGTTCACGTCAACTTCAGCGAATTCCGCATATGGAGAAGACTCATTAAGCCTGAGGAAGCTCCACATATCTCCCATGCTGGAAAGATTTATCCCTTTTGAAAATTCTCTGACCATGTAGACTGAAGAGAATCCTATAACAACTACAGATGCAATTATCATGAGGCACAGAACGACTCTCTTCATATGAACTCCCCTTGATTGATCTCTCCTAATATATGAACTTTTTCGCGGATAGTAAGCTGTCCCGCCCTATCTTCCTTCTTCATAATTCTTTACGGTGACGCGAGCTCCCCCCGTCTCAGTTGAATTTCTTAGATAGCACCTTCTTTTAGCAGTATTATCCTTCAGTTCCGAGGGATTGTAACAGCTGACTCTGTCGAGTATTCTGCCTAGCTCATTCAAGAAAGGATAATCCTTATTGAACCTGTATACCATAGTCCTGCCTTTTCTTTCACATTTAAGTACAGAACCTTTTTCCAGCCTTTTCAGCTGTTTCTGAACTGAATCGAGCGAGGAATCGAAACACCTGGAAATTTCCCTTGCATATCCTTCTCCATTGGCACGAATAAAGAGGAGAACCTGCTCGCGCACAAGTGAGCCAAGGAGAGTTTCAAGCATATCGACCTCTATCATATGTCATATGACATATATATGATAACATATGATAATTGCCAAGATGTTGATTTGACTGAGTCACTCTTCAAGAATTTGAAGCATCCATTCAAAGTAAGCTTCTGATACTGACTCCACCAGAACGGATATTAATTCGGGGGTTTCGTAGGTATGGAGTTCGGTGATGAAATCCATAAGATGCAATTCAAGGCTTTTCACCGTTTTCATCGAAACGTGCCATTCCTTCTCCCTGCATTGCTCACCTTTCCAGATGTAGTAACTAACAATGGGACCGGTAACCTGGGCACATGCAGCGAGCTTCTTATTAACGACTGCTTCGGCTATTCTACAGGCCTCTTCCTCTGAATTAACCGTTGTTGTGATCTGAACCACGGGAACTTCTTTCATCATAATTCTCCCACCGGAGTACGATTGACTATCCGTTTCTTTCCAGCGCTTCAATATAGAGACACAGGCTGTTTACAAGAAAGTCAAAAAACTCTTTTCCTTTTTCCTCAGATACGAATTCCAGATCGGAACCCGCTCCGCCGTCAGGATAGAGTTCCTTCCATTTTTCTCGGGATATGACTGCTCCTATTGGGGGTTCAGCGGGAAACTTGACTCTCTCGAACTCAGGCATTTCCCTGCCCATCAGATGCCATACCATTGAAACTTCGGTAACGGTTACGTGATATCCGGGATCCGGACAGAACAGTCTCTTCTGCTTTGCAGTCACACCTGGCAATTCTCCGTACAGAAGGTATCTGAGATCTGCTTCAGGACAGTCTTCAGAAGCTTTGTTCAAACCATCTGTAATGGGGCTTCTGTTTCCACCATGACCGCTGAGGAAAATTATCTTCCGGAAACCATGAGTATAGAGGGATACTGAAATATCCCTTGCAACAGCAGAGAGGGTGCTTGACTGGAGAGTGACCGTTCCGGGGAACCCCATATGATTTTCGGACATTCCGAATGTAACAGCCGGTGTAACTGCGGTACCGGTTTTCATACCGGCAGCAGCACATAGCCTTACTGGAATAATCGTATCACACGCCAGGGGGGCGGCATCACCATGCTGTTCAAGCGATCCTACCGGAACCAGTACAGTATTTCTGTTCTTAAGATATTCTCTTACTTCACATGTCAGGGCTCCTGCAAGATTCATACCCTTTCCCTCCTCTTGTTCAATACTCTCCCCTGCTGCATACTTCGCCAGAAGGGCATGGTAAATTATGAACCAGAAAATTTTATTTGCAAGAGGTGTTGCCTGGGAACGTATTTCCATTAAGACCAGGCTTATACTTAATGGAGACAACCTGCTCATGGCCATTGAGGATGGTCTTGAAGAAGCTGATGAAGACATCCAGCCTGATGATATTCTGTTTGTAAGTGAAAAGGCTGTAGGCGCCAGCCAGGGACGATATTACCTGCTGGATGATGGCTCTCTGAAACCGCGCCGGCTTGCTGTACTGTTAAGCAGATTCGTAACAAAAACACCCGGTGGTATAGGGCTCGGAATACCTGAGACTATGGAATGCGCACTTACTGAGTGTGGAACACCAAGGATCCTCTTTGCAGCCTTCATCAGTGCGTTTGGAAAACTCTTCGGCAGGAAAGGAGACTTCTATCGTATAGCAGGGACGAAGGCCAGATCAATTGACGGGCCAACCAGCGGAACAATACCACCTTTCAACAGAGCGGTAAGCCTTGCCCCTGAAGATCCCGATGGAGTCTCCCGAACGATTGCGGAACATTTTAGCTGCGAGGCTGCAGTTGTTGATGTCAACGACCTTGGCGGCAATATTCTGGGAGTATTTCCTCCGGAGCTTGACAGAGACCTGCTTGTTGAAATTCTCAGCGATAACCCGCTCGGTCAGGGAACTGCAAGCACACCGGTTGGAATAATCCGAAAAGTATAGATCGGTATGGACTTAACACAGGATTTCTGTCCGGATCTCAAGACTGTTTTCAAACACAGCACGGACCCCGAAGCCTTCACTATGGCTATACTGGGTGAACTGGATCCCGTTATGGAATTTCTCAGCTGCCATCTGGCAATAAGTGATCAAGACAGCGTAAAATGGATACTGCTGGAACTTACTTCCAATGCCGTCACCACTCCTATCGGATATACGCTTGGCAGTGAAACCGGACTCACCAGAGATGAGATGTTTTCAGCAATCGGAACAAGTGCTCTGTGGCCGGATTTAAGCATGAGAAATTCTTTCAGATCTGCGCAGGAATCTGTCATCCGTATTGAACAATTTCTTGGCATCAGCATTCCTGAGTGGCTTTCCATGCAGGTGAAAGATCGAATTAATTTTCTTGGATTAACTCCTGAAAGCAACTGGGTGCAGATAAGCGCAAAGATTGATGTGCAGCGGAAAGGTTTCTGTATTTCTGTTGTTTCGGCGTTTCCACCATTGAAGGGGGATATAGAAGCGATACGTTACCGTTTTGAGTCCACCGATGAAACTTCCAGACGGATCCGTGAAGAAAGAAAACCTTTTGAAGATAAAGAACGCATCTATCATATGCCGTCATTTACGGGAGGTGGCGGAATGGGCCTCCTTGCGTGCATCCATCTTGCTGAAGAAAAGAACCTCTATCTTGATTACTTCGTAAAGGATGATGCAGGGTCGGAAATTTGTTTCAGACTTGGCAACCACCCGATCCGATAGATATCAGCCTGCTTCCAGCTATTTCCTTCCAGCCATGCTATCAATTGCGCTTGTCAGCAGGGATATTATCACTGCGGCCAGTACGGCCCACCAGTAACTTGCAACGTAGAATCCCCCCACCCACTCGCGGGCTACGATAAGAACAAGACCACTCACAAGGAAGCGTGACAGACCCAGCGTCAGCAGAAATATGGGGCATGTCATTATGTTCAGAATCGGCGCCAGAATGAAGTTCAGCAGGCCAATAACTGCTGCGGTCCAAAGAATTGACCAGAAGCTGGCGAATTCCATACGGGCACCCAATACCATAGATGTCAGCCAGAGAGAGACACCTGCAACAATCCAAGCACCTATTAGTTTTTTCACCCTTTCTCCTTACTCCCGAATACCATAGTATATAAACAATGAGAAAAGGGGTAGTACTATGGCATGTATGTTCATTTCAATTCTTCTTCTTCTTTCACCTGCAGAACGCGATTCTCT
The DNA here is from genome assembly GCA_964624675.1 of uncultured bacterium. GTDB lineage: Bacteria > Fermentibacterota > Fermentibacteria > Fermentibacterales > JCC-6 > Aegiribacteria. The sequence continues at coordinate 1,390 of CAZUYF010000120.1, read as the reverse complement.
CCTTGCCGAAATGCCGATCAACGCGGGCTTCTGGGAGGGAGCACTCAGCCAGTATTCCGGGGATACTCTCTTCTATGTTGAAACTCTTTTCCTTTCAATGTCACCGGAGGACAGGGGAAGCATGACTGCTGCAATCCTTGAGGATCATCTCCTGAACGCCATGAGTGCCAGATATTCCTGGTATGACGATCTGCCTGATTCGATCTTCATACATTACTTGCTTCCTTTCAGAATTGATGATGAACCGCTGTCATCCTACAGATCTACTCTGGGAGCCTGGCTTAGCAGACGGGTACAACCCGGGGAAACAGTAGTTGCAATGACAGAAGGAATAAGAGATGTGATCACTCAGGCGATTACTTTAACGGGATATGCCGATGATGGCTTAATTCTGACTCCTACTCAGATCATCCCTTCGGGACAGGCTTCCAGAGAGGGCAGATGGATGCTTCTCGGAGCATCCTTAAGAACACTTGGGATTCCGGTCCGACCTGTAAAGGGGTGGTTTCCGGGAGTTGATCGAAATCTCTACATGTGGTTCGATATCTGGACAGGGAATGAATGGTATAGCCTTTCGGAGGGAATGCCACCGCTTGAATATGTCAAAGTTGCTATCGAGCATCCTTCACTGAATAACATCACAGGAAACTACAGGAGCACCGGAACCCTTCTCACAAATCCGCTGGTGGATTTCATCGAAGAGGGTTGGAGTGTTGATCTGCTAATACCATCCGGTGACGACTCAACAGTGATCGATAACGTATACATCGATCCCTTCGAGAGGATTTCCACTGAGCTTGGTACAGGAGAGTTCCTGTTGAGGGTACAGTTCTCCAGCGGGGGTGAGGTTATAGGTGAATGGCTTCAGGATGTCGTCATCACTGCTGATTCAACGACTGTAATCGACCTTACTGAAGCTGAATATGCCATAACTCCTCTACCCTGAAATAATCGGTTCAGTGATTGGAGCCTATCGTATGAAACATTTGTTACTCATTTCCCTCTGCTTCCTGTTCGTATACCCACTTTTTTCAGAGGATGTAAACGGTTCAATAGAGTACATCGGAGATATCAGAATCCTGAACCTCTGGGGAACCTGGTCCGAGATGGGCTATGCCCATGGATATCTCCTTGGCCCGGATATCGGTGATGTTTTCCAGGAATACTTTTTAGAGATGGTGGGAAGTGTCTCCAACTACGAAATCGTCAGAGCATATTTCCTCATGTATTTTGATATTCCTTCCGAATTTGTGGATTACACCCAGGGGATTGTAAGCGGTATTTCCGATACTGTCAGCGTTTTTTCGGATACTCTAGGAAGAAACAAAGACTACATCGATATCTGTGTGGTTTCTGCTACACCTGATCTGTCTGGATTGAGGGGAATGAA
>CAZUYF010000119.1:0-6039 GCA_964624675.1 uncultured bacterium | reverse complement strand
CATCGACGTAGTACTCGGAATGTGCCGCATTGCTTCCTCTGACGGCGATGGAGATAATCGGCATAGCGCCTCCGTATTCACGGACATAGATACCGCCGCTCCTACTGTTGAGGCTCCTCAGCCCGGATCTGCCCAGGTACTCCATATCATCCCGGTCAAGGACCGTTGTTGCTGGAAACCTGTCTCTGAATCCACCGCGCGAGGCGGTTACAGATATCACCATCCCGGATGGAACTGGTACGGAGATAAGAATGATATCACCCGAGGGTGGTATCGCACCTATCCATGTCTCGTACCCGATTGCCCTTACCTCCACAGAATCGGTTCGGGAGGGCAGTGATACTTCTCCCCAGGAGTCTGAAATGCCGATGAGTGTACTGTCTGTGCAGATGGAGGCTCCAGTGACAGGATGACCGGATGAATCCATTATGGAAAGATCAGCCTGTGATACGGTGATAAGGAGCAGAAGCAGTTGCAGCATGAAAAATACCTCCAGCAGCTTGTCAAAGCCGCGGAGGCATGGCCGAAACCTGATCCCTTATGCGGGAATCCTGTTTCAGGCCGCGGTGCAATATCCTGACTTCCGGATCATCCCTATCCCCGCCTTCCCACCTTGCGGCAGTGGCACTAATGGGGTTCGGTACCCGGTTACAGTGGCGCTACCGTGGCGGATTTACACCGCCTTCCTGCACCCCGCGACCAGCATTTCAATCAGATATATAATGATCAGGAATTGAAAGAGCAATGGAATTGAAGAATCAGAAATCGAAGATGATACTGCAGCAGGTCATCTCTCCCTCAGCCTTCGCAAGCTCGGATATATCCAGAGAAACAACATTGATACCGGAAGCGATGAGCTTTCTCCTGGTTTTCGGATATTCACTCGAATAGACTGTTCCGTTATCAAGGAATAGTGCGTTTGCACCGTACGGTTCAGAGGGATCAACCGTAACAAAGTTCCCGATATCCCCGAAGAGATCGGGATTCACCCAGGAAGGGTTAAGGAGAAGTGTATTCTCTGCCACCAGGGAAACAGCCGATTTTAAGTGAAGGCAACCCTGCACAGGTATACTTACCACTTCATAATTGAAAGGTTTCATAATATCACGCAATTGACTGATCCCAACTGCGCTGCTTCTGCATGATTTCCCGACGTATAACGTTCTGCCGATCTGGAGAACATCCCCCCCGTCGAGAGTTCCAGTGGGTTTGATATACTTAAGGTCTCTGTAGATGTGCAGTGCTTCGGCAACTGCCTGCGTTTCAGCCCTCCTTGAGGACGCTCCGGGATAAGTAATGACAGCTATCTCATCCAGGACAACCGCTGTGTCTTCAATAAATACTGAATCCGGAAGATCATCTGCTTTCATCATATGTATTTTATATCCGAGTTTACGAATGGTTTCAGCGTAGTTTGTGTGCTGCTCGACTGCTGTATCGTGATCAATGGGTGTCCTGGTGATACTGGTGATCTCACAATCGCTGATATTAGCGCTTACTTCCTTCATCAGAGCAATTTTCATGATAATCCGACTTTCATTAATCTATCCATACTATTTCCAGAAATCTTTCGAAAAAGTCTGCCCCGAGGATATGGCCAGAGCCTCACCTATAGAGTGATCCATGTTATTGTACCAGAATGAACCGCACCTTCCGGTAAGTTCAAGACCATTCGGCAGCACAAGATCAGATAACCTCTTTCTGTAGTCAAGGTCGTACAGCGGGTACGTGTGAGAGACTATCCGCCAGTCCATAAAGATGATATCTGAGGCCTCAAGAGCATCCACGCTTTCGAGCTGATGAATCAGTCTGTCATTCAGAATATCCGGATTATCTCTATGTTCCTGATTGTTAAGAGTTATTTCAACTATCAGGCTGTCGGATTCCGCAGGAACCGTATCTGCTCTGAAATTGCGCGGCACGGTCAGCCTGCTGAAGAGTATGTCCTCCTGCCCGAAGTAACACCACTGATAATCATTATTCCGCTGCTTTGACAGTGCGATGTTGCATAGAAGCGTATCCATGAATTGAAAACCGGCATCCGGAAAGAGAATCGATAAAGGAGCAGACCAGTACACTTGATCGGCAGGAATGACACCCAGGTCAGCGGTTCTCACCCCTGAAACCTTCCCATTCATGGTTTCAACACCAAGAGCACTGCAGCCGTACATTATTCTGCCGCCGCTATTCTGAATCCTTTGTGCCTGTTTCGCGCAGAAGGTCTGGATTCCGCCGTATGAGGGGTAGAAGAACGTCGTTGATACCGGTTTTGGGATAAGAACACTTTTTAGAAGTGAAAAGAGGTCATCTGCCTTCACATTCTTATCTATGACAGCCCTGTTAACTCCAGCTTCAGCCCAGTCAACATGCAGTGCATCGGCGCTGCATCCTGTGAACTTTTCCGTATATCCTCGGAAGAAATAGTTGTATATATTCTTGCCGTACTTAGATATAACATAATCTGCAAATGTGGGATGTTCCACTTCAGACTTCCTGCGGAAGAGGTCTAGAAAACTCCGGAACAGAACCGGCAGGGGAAGTCCTGCTACCGATTTCATTGTAAGGGGCCAGCTGCGGTATTTCCCCGCCATGTAAACATTGCTTGACCTGTTTATGGTCACATGATCATCACCGAGTATCTCAAGCAGATAATTGTTGACATCAGTATCGGATGTGTGAAAACGGTGGGGACCGATATCGAAGAGAAATCCATCGCGTTCAAAGGTTCTTGCAAGCCCCCCGGGACAATCCTCTTTTTCGAGCACGGTGACGGATACATCTTCCCCGGACGATGTCAGTCTTTCGGCCAGAGTCAGGCCGGAAACACCCGCTCCCACTATTACAATCTTTCTGCTCACGATGAAGTTCCTAACGGTGATTCAGTTAACATTGCTACGGTTTTTCAGTTTCGAATCGAACCACAACAGTGGAATTGCCATTATCATCATAAGGACTGCCATGAGCGTCCAGAGTATATGAACGCTGAAACCTAGTTCAACTATGTTCATATTCGAAATTACAAGACCCTCGATTCCGACCATGGCGAACCCGGCTGTCCAACCGGCTTCAACTGTTCCAATACTCAGTAGACCGTTGATCGGAAGGGCCATTATGATATTGGTAACTCCGCTTGCCAGGAAGACTTTCCATCCGGGAACTCCAGTCACTCCGAGGGCTTCCAGGAGAAAACAGAACATCGTCAGCTTGGTGATCCAGACAAGTATTGAAACAAGAAAAGCTGAAGCAAGTTTTCCCTTTCTGTTCTTTATCGATGAAGCTTCCAGAAGGTCATCGAACCATCGTGGTTTATCAAGATGGAAGATCCTTTTAAGAATCCACAGAAGCGGTTTCTGTACGATTCTGAGAATCGAGGACATGAAGACGATACCGAGAAATCCGAATAGCAGCAGTAGCGGAGCTATCAGAGCCATATCCCCCGCGCCGGCGGCGACTGCAGAACCAATAACAACTCCCATAGCCATAATATCAAGGAGTTTTGCCAGAAACACTTTCGCGGTACCGTGCCCCACAGGAACCTCTCCAAAATGTCTGAAAAGGCCTACAAAGGCAACGTCAGCCAGTCTGAAAGGCAGAAGATGCCCCAATCCTACGTGTATTGCTGTTACAGCCATTGAAAGTGTAAAGCGGGGTTTCCTTCCGAAGCTGAGAAGGATCCATCTTAATGCCCTGAGTATCTGGCTTGAAAGAAATAGCAGGAAAGCTCCAAGAAGCAGAAGTTTGTCCGTTGCAGCCACCCTGCCGAAAATGTTACCTATTGCGCTGCTGATACCGCTGCTGCCAACAGAGTATCTCAATAAGAGCCATGCCAGTACAAGCCCTATTACAGTTCCAAAAACCGCACTCGTTGTCTTTTTACTATATTTCAATTTGTCCTGTTCGATTAAATCAAGTTAGCAGATATATACTAAAGGATTGCATTCTTGAAAAAAGATGATCTTATAAGAGTCCAGAACGTCTCAAAATCCTTCAGGAAGGTGCAGGCGCTTTCGGATTTCAGCCTTTGCGTATCTTCCGGTGCTATTTTCTCACTGCTTGGGCCCAATGGAGCGGGAAAAACGACCCTCATGAAGATCCTTCTGGGTCTTGTGGGATCTGATTCAGGTTCAGTAACTATTTTTGATCTTCCCGTCTCTTCTCCCCTGTCGCGAAGAAGTGTCAGATACCTGCCCGAGAACGTTACATTTCCATCCTGGGCTACTCCTGCAATTCTCTTTCGGCAGCTGGAACGCATCAGGCATGAATCTTCCGTAGAGGAATTCCGACTCCGCTGCACCGAACTTGAATGCGTCGATCTCATGAAGAGACCTGTTGGCAAAATGTCCAGAGGGCAGAGGCAGCGGGTGGCTCTTTCACTTGTAACGGCCGGAAAGCCTGAGCTTGTACTGCTCGATGAACCCTCTTCCGGGCTGGACCCGGGCGGTAGAATACTCGTTCGGAACCTGATACGGAATCTCGCTTCCGAGGGGGCCACAGTATTGATCAATTCTCACCTTCTCGGAGAAGTGGAGAGGGTTTGTGATACGGCCACCTTCATCAGCAGAGGAAGACTCATCGCGGAAGGTGAACTGGATTCCCTCTCCAGACAGACAGGTCTCGCCTATATCGAGACAGATAACGCAGAGAGAATGCAACTATCCCTTGAAGAAATGGGTTATTCCTGCCGAAAAGAATCGAAAGGCGTTATTGCAGAACTCAAAGATGCTTCCGCATTCCCTCATATGACTCGTTCAGTACTTGATACCGGGATTCGATTCACCGGCATTAATCAGATGAGAGAAAGCCTGGAGGATGTTTTCCTGAGGATCATGGACAAAGATTCCGAACGGGGGAACGATATTGTTTCTTAACGGCATAGAGCAGCTTCTCAGAAGGAAGATCGTACTGACCGCCGCTATAGCAACCGTTGCGTTCTTAGGATTGTACTGGTGGGGTGTCTCTGCAGCTTCCGGGGCCGATCTGAGCATGGGACACGGGGAGGCTGACATGGCAGTTGCCATGCTGGGACCAGAAGACGCAGCCCTCGCTGCTATATTAACCGCTGGTCCACTTGCCGCAACGCTCGTGACCGCCCTTATGATTGTTATAGGCTCTACCATGCTGCCTGAGGAGATCGGACAGGGACGAATGCCCTTCTGGCTTTCGCTTCCCCAGACAAGACTTAAGGTCTACCTTTCTATAGGTCTTGCCCCCCTGGCTTTATCCTACGCACTTTCACTGATATTGTTCGGCGGAATATTCGCAATAACTTCTATATACTTTCCGTTCACCGCGAGGAACATACCATTTGTTTTCGTTTCCATGCTTGCATGGCTGACAGTTGTATGGGCTGCGGTAATGCTGCTCTCACTTGTTGTTAAAAAGATTGCTTCCATGCTGATCGTCTTTTTTCTTTCCTCGGTGGCTTCCCTTTTCGGTGGTCTGTACGAGATAATGCAGATGTTCCCAGGTGAAACTCCCAAAGCTCTGGAAACGATAACGCATACTATCATTTACGTATTTCCCGCCGACAGAGGCTACAGAGGTGTGATATATGGTCTTATTCCGGCAGATGCAGTTATAACGGAGAATCTTGCCTTTTTTGGTGTTACAGCCAGCGTTCCCTCCATCCATCTGATATACGCGTTCATCTGGAGCCTTGTCCTTCTCTCGATAGGGTACTGGAGATTCAGAAGAATGGATTTCTAAGCTATATGCTGCGGTTGACCGGAATGTTCAAAATCAGTTATTCTATCCGTAGATAGGAGGAAATTATATGAACAGAATTATTCATGTTAAGATTACGTCTGATGAGCCTGACACAGTAACGGAGTTCTACCGCGATGCCTTCAACTGGAGCGTCACCAAGTTTCCAAACCCGCCGGATGGCTGGAGAATGGACTCCGGTAAGGGGCCGGGAGTGAACTGCTCCGTTTACCGCAGTGATGATTCACAGATGGACAGGCACATTTCAATTGCGGTTTCGGTTCCATCTATCGAAGAAATGGTTGGAAAGATTACTGCAGCGGGCGGAAGGATCAT
>CAZUYF010000118.1:0-6083 GCA_964624675.1 uncultured bacterium | reverse complement strand
CCGTAAGTCCCCTCTCCTCATCCGTTGTGAAGAGGCACTCCAGAGGAGGATGAGCATTTCGGGAATCCAGGACAGCAAGCATAAGCGCAACGCCTATTCCGTTATCCGCACCCAGAGTTGTGTCAGGTGAAATGACCCAGTCACCCTCGATGACAGGAATAATGGGATCCTCTGAATGATTATGTGTGCTTTCATCCGTCTTTTCGGGAACTATGTCAACATGAGCCTGGAGAACGAGTCCGGGATGATCGGCAGCCTTGCCAATGCCTGCGCAGCGGATAAGAACATTGTTAACATCGTCCCTGCTGTATTCTAAACCTCTCTTCTTAGCGAACTCAACCAGAAAATCCGCAATCTTCTCCTCTTCACCCGACGGCCTGGGAATTCTGGATATCTCCTCGAACCAGTACCAGACTTCTTTCGGTTCAATATTCTCTAATACTCTCATCTATTTGACCTTTCATGTCTTGGGGATCCGGAGTCTGAACGCCCCCTGAACGTGTTGAGAAAATACTCAAAGAATACTTTTCCAGCCTCAATCGATGGTCCGTCATCCAGTACGGACGTAAGATCGATGCCGTTATCCTCCAGGAGCCTGGCTTCCTTAAGAAAAAGTTCATTACCTTCACCGCGGGTGAACTCCGGGTGGAATTGCAGGCTGAAAAGGTTCTTCTCCCTGTCTATGAACCCCTGGATATCCGTGTGAGCGTTCGTAGCTATAACCTCAGAACTATCAGGAATTTTATTAACTCTGTCAAAATGCGACTGCAGGACCCTGGAGACGGGGGCTGCTCCCGGGATTTCAAGTCCGCTGCCGATCATCTCCACATCGATCCAGCCGACTTCAAGACCATTTGCGCATCTGCCGATAGCTGATGGACCCAGCAGGGACCTGCAGATGAGCTGATGCCCGTAGCAGATACCCATTTGAGGAATGTCCTCAGTAACACATTTTCTTACGATTTCTTCCGCTTCTTCCAGAAATTCGGATTCCGCACATATGGATAGGCTGGATCCAGTATGCATCACGTGTGAATATTCAAGGGGGTCAGGGAAACTGTCTCCAGAATAGATATACGCGGTCGAGGAGGCGCAGTTATCCGGGAACCATCTTCTGAACAGTGGCGCTTCCGAGCGATCAACCGAATAATCAAGTATCAGGACGTTAGCAGTATTCATGATTCCCCTGTAAGTTCATTGCTGGATGAATGATTGAAATCGGTGAATTGGATAAGTATTGATTTGAATCAGGGGAAGCTGTTCAGTCCCATGAAATTTGTTACTTTCCACTGGTTGTCTTCTTTTCTCAGGATAGCCTGGTATGACAGCTCCAGCCCCGTCGCGGTACTGAACACAACTGGTATTGTAAGCTCATTGCCCCGATCCGAATAATCGCCAATCTGCATTTCATAAATAGAGTAACGGGCTTTCATTACGGGAAGGACTATGGTGCTGGTCAGATATTCCATCGGTGACCAATCTTCTATTTCATCCGCAGTTACCGTATAGCCAGCAGTGTTTAACCGCGATAGTGTGGCATCATCAAGATTCTCCTGCAGAATTTCCAGCATTATATCTATTTCATCAAGCCCATCGCTGGAAATAAGCTCGGAGATCATAAATGTATCACCGGTTTTCAGAGCCCCAAAGAAAACCTCCAGAACAGCTGCGGGATCATTGGGTATGGTAAGAGGAGGTACGTCCTCAATCGGAATTTCGATCTCTTCCGCAACAAGTGAATCAGGTTCAGTGTTTTGAAGGGAATCAGGTTCCGTGTTTTGAAGGGAATCGGGAGGTTGCGTAATTTCCTCTTCAGGCTGACTGTAAACACCTCCGGAAAACATCATCAGAACCAGAGCCAGGAATGCTATTTGTCTCAAGAAAACCCTCCTCAGGTAACAAAAGGCTTCCAATACATAATACAAAATAGCGAATAAGAACCAGTGGGGCAAACAACCCCCTTTAACATACCTGATCCATGTCACGCGGATTGTCTATTACCGAATCCATAAGTTCAACATGTATAATGGTATCAGACAGCTATAACGGCAGAAATATGGGAGACCCGGATATATTCACTGCGAACCCCATATTCTGAGCGTTTCAAGGACTATCCCGTATGACAGTTCAAGCCCCTGCTCAGCTATCCACTCATTTCTGGAGTGGAAAAGCTCTCCGCCAGTCGGCAGATTTACAGTAGGGATTCCCATGAAAGACAATCTGGACCCATCGGTACCACCCCGGATAGAGCTTTCCTCAGGTTCAAGCCCGACGTTCCCGGTCGCTCTCAGAGCGAACTCAACAGGCCTTCTATCCTGCTTTAGAATCTCACCGGGATTCATGTACTGTTCCGACATCTCCAGAGATATTTCCGCCCCGGGATACCTTACCTTGATCCACTTTTCAAGGCTCCTCATCGTTTCAATTCTCGATCTCATTCCTTCTGATGTAAAATCGCGCAATATCATTTTCAGATTTCCTTCGGAGGTCACCGATGAAATGGAAAGAGGGTAGTAATATCCCTCATTTCCGGAACTGTTCTCGGGCATTTCCTCCGGGGGTATCGATGATACGATATCAGTGAGAATCCGCGATGCATTCACCATTATTCCTTCTGCGCTTCCGGGATGGACTTCTCTACCCTTAACTTTCCAGTTTGCTGACCAGGCATTGAAAGTCTGTGTATCTATTTTTCCAACTGAGCCGCCATCGACTGTATATGCAAAATCAGCGCCGAATCTCACCGGATCAAAGTTATCCATACCCCTCCCCACCTCTTCATCTGTTGTGAAAGCGATCTTCAGAGGCGGCACGGGTATGGAGCTGTTATTAATAAGAGTATCAAGAACTTCCATAATGATGGCAACGCCGGCTTTATCGTCCGCTCCAAGAAGAGTTGTGCCGTCAGATGTTATAATCGTACCACCGACATATCTCAGCATATCAGTAGTTTCAGACGGCCTGATAATAACTCCTTCACAAAGATCAATCGGCTTACCATCCCAGTTATGATGTAGAATGGGATTAACGTTCTCACCAGGTGCATCAGGTGAGGTGTCCACATGAGCAAGAAGACCTATCACAGTATCGCCGCACCCGCTCCGGGGAAGTGAAGCGTAAAGGGTACCTTTTTCATCGAGTTCAATATCGCCCATTCCCAGTTCCTGAAGTTCGATCTTAAGCATGCGCAGGAACTCAATCTGCCTGCCAGAAGAGGGTGATGTAGAAGAGGATGAATCGGAAGCTGTATTAACCCGGGCATACCTGAGGAATCTATCTGAAAGTTCTGACATTGTATCTCCTTTTCAAGCATGGATTATTTGATGTATATATACCCGGGTGCGAATATTGAAACAGTCTGACAGTCGGCACATTCTCTAATCGGGAAGAAGGTGCATGAGTGGTATCGTTCAGGGGTAGAAGCATAGTATCCATCAGAGACATGTCGCGTGATGATCTGATAAAGGTAGTTGAAACAACAGAACTGGTAAAACAAGGTGAGTTATCCGGTTTTCTCAATGGAAAAACTGTTGCAACACTCTTTTTTGAGCCTTCTACAAGAACCCGTCTTTCATTTGAATCCGCTGTTTTCAAAAGCGGAGGTTCCGTATTCGGTATCGCAAATCCCAAGGCTTCATCACAGAGCAAGGGTGAAACATTCGCCGATTCGATTAGAACTGTTTCCGGTTACTGCGATGTTCTGGTGATTCGTCATCCTGTTGAAGGAGCTGCACGTATGGCTTCCGAGCTCTCCTCTACACCTGTTATCAACGCAGGAGATGGAGCAAACCAGCATCCCACCCAGACTTTTCTTGATCTGTTCACCATAAAAGAGAGTTTTGGACGGCTTGATAATCTGAAAATCGGGATGATGGGGGATCTCAAGTACGGAAGAACCGTTCACTCCCTTGCCAATGCTCTCTCGATGTTCAGCAATGAGCTTGTATTCATCTCACCACCTTCGCTGCAGATGCCGGGGCATATACTGAAAGAGCTTGATGATGCTGATATCAGGTACAGGAATATTTCGGACCTTGAAGAAGCTGGAGACCATGATCTCGATATTCTGTACGTTACGAGAATTCAGAAGGAACGTTTCGGTGATCCGCTGGAATACAAAAAAGTCGCAGGTATCTACAGGATTACGCAGGATACGATAAATATGCTGGGAAAAGGCATTCGCGTGATGCATCCCCTTCCGAGGGTAGATGAGATAGCCGAAGAGGTAGATTCAATGCCAAACGCGATATACTTCACACAGGCACATAACGGTATCCCAACAAGACAGGCGCTGCTCGGCCTGGTGACGGGAGGGCTTAACTGATGACGAGAGCATACAAGGTTTATTCCATAGAGAACGGTACCGTGATAGATCATATTCCGACTCCCCTTGCTCTTAAGGTTATCCGGATACTGGGTCTGGAGAATGAGGGAATAATGACTATCGGGATCGGCTTCAACTCCGAGAAGCATCCTCACGGCAAAGATATTCTGAAAATTGAAAACCGCGAACTCTCGTATGAAGAAACTAATAAGATCGCTCTTATAGCACCCGACGCGACCATCAATATCATCAAGAATGGTGAAGTGGTAGAAAAACGATTGATCACACTGCCCTCGGAAGTCAGAGATATACTCTCCTGCCCCAATCCCAACTGCGCAACAAACCAACTGGGAGCCCGGAAGCACTTCCTGCTTGAGAACAAAGATACAGTTACCTACAGATGCGTATACTGCGAAAGAGCCACAGTTGTAAATGCGGACATGCTTGCAAGTAAGTAACTTCATACATCCCTGAATACGTTATCCGGAGGAGAGGTGTTCGAATTGAAGCGTCTATCGTTTTTCCTTCCTGCCCTTGTGTGCATATTTCTCCTTCCGTTCACTACCCATGCTACCGGGCTGATATTCGAGAACGGACAGTTCTCTTTCCAGGCTCTCAGAACCATAGGATATTCGGTGAACGGTGGCGCTGACATCGGCGAATGCCTGAGCACCTGCAGCAGGATCGTAGATGGAGATACGGAAAGCTGGTACTCGGAGTGGCTGGCAACCGCAGAGAGGGTTGAAGCAAAAGCGGACAGCTTCATTGCTCAGGGACATACAGTCAGTGCGAGAGAGTGCTACTTCAGAGCCTCAGGGTACTACAGAACCGCGGAATTCTTCCTCCACACAGATCCCGACGATCCGAGAATCGTTGAGACCTGGGAGCGCAGCAGAGATACTTTCCTTTCTGCAGCGGGTCTCTCAGATCGTCCCATACTCCCGGTTGAGATCCCCTTCGAAGGCGCCTGCCTCCCAGGCTATCTCTGCCTCGTGGACGATTCCGGAAAGCCCAGATCGCTCATACTGGCGCACAGCGGATTCGACGGAACAAAAGAGGAGCTCTACTTCAGCATAGGAGCACCCGCCATAGAGAGAGGTTACAACTGCCTTCTGTTCGAGGGGCCCGGACAGGGTGAGGTCATCAGGCTGCAGCACATCCCATTCCGACCGGACTGGGAGTCGGTAGTCAGCCCTGTGGTCGATTACGCTGTAGAGCTTCCCTTCACTGACACGGAGCGGATCGTTCTTATCGGATACAGTATGGGCGGTTACTTAGCACCACGTTCAGTCACCCGGGAACACAGGATCACCGCATGTGTTGCAAACGGAGGACTTTACAGTGTGTACGAGAGCGTCCTTTGCAACAATCCTCCCGGTCTTGATGCCATTCTCGATGACTGGGAAGCTTCACTGGAATACGATAGCACAATCTACGCTTTGATGGATGAGAATCTCTACGTGCAATGGTATTACAGCAACGGTATGTGGACCTTCGATGCCGATTCACCAAGTGAACTGATACGGATGATGAGAGCCTACACGCTCAGGGATTGCGTTACGGATATCAGCTGCGAAATGCTTGTACTGGATTCCGAACATGATCAGAACATCCACGGACAGGCGATGATGCTGTACGATTCCCTCAATTGCCCGAAGGAATACATCCTCTTCACCGAGGAAGAGGGTGCAGATGAGCACTGCCAGATGGGAGCTATATCTGTATCGAATGAGCGGATATTCAACTGGCTCGACCGTGT
>CAZUYF010000117.1:0-6092 GCA_964624675.1 uncultured bacterium | reverse complement strand
TGAACTGGAGCGGGATTTCAGGCGCTCCGATTGTTGATATCTTCGACATCAATGGGCGTCTGGTTCACAGGTTCAGCGCTGAGGAGAACAGCGAGAGCAGTGCAATGGTTATCTGGAACGGCTGCCTGGAAGACGGTAATCCTGCTGCGCCTGGAATCTACTTCGCGAGGTGCAGGATGGATTCTGCAGACAGCGTAACAAACCTGCTGCTTCTGCCCTAAAAAGAACCGGGGACGTACCCGTGTGGTACGTCCCCAAAAGTCGGATCAATTATTCAGGTTACGGAATACGAATAACCTGCCCCGGATAAATGCTGTCCGGATCTTTGATTACTCCCTTGTTCTCATTAACTATATCCATGTACTTGTTAGCGTCACCGTAGAATTCTTTGGATATCCTGGAAAGAGTATCCCCCGATTTTATGGTATAGAACCTGGCTTTCGATCCCTTTGCGCCCTTGAGAGTTTTTCCGACCACTTCAAGTCCATCACTGATGACTTTGGAAACACCGTTTATGTTACCGGCGATAAGAATAGCCTTTTCCATAGCCTTCTGAGACTTGCATTTCCCGTGCAGTCTGATCGTATCGTCATCGAAATCGATCCTCAACCCCTTAACCTCATCGTCCTGGCTGCCAAGCATCTTGCTGAGGTATATCGTTGCCTCTTCAGCCTTTTTCTCGCGAGACTTGATTACCATCGCACCCGCGGTCTTAAAGAACTCATGCATGACCATCCTGCTCCACCTTCCTGTTGAAATGAATAATCTTCTATTTGTATTTAGTGAAGTGATCTGATAAAGTCAACTGAAATTGTATGTTTTATGACAAACCCGGTATTTTGGCAGGAACTTCTTGCAGAACGCAATCGATACAGTGATATTCATGCAGGCAGATCATATTCAATTTTCAGCACTTGCTTCTGCCATCGCATCAGGGGAATAACCGAAGGAGTAATTAGTTTTGAAACGAATTGAAAAAATAGGCGCCTTCTACATCGGACGAAAATATGACCTGGAGAAGAAAGAATGTTCCCGCGAAGATGTAATGTACGATGCTCGAGATCTGACCACCCATGCAGTCTGTCTGGGAATGACGGGATCGGGCAAGACGGGGCTCTGCATCGACCTTCTTGAGGAAGCCGCCCTTGATGGTGTTCCCGCTGTCATCATCGACCCAAAGGGAGATATTACAAACCTTCTTCTGACTTTCCCCGATCTCCTTCCAGGGGATTTTGAGCCATGGGTTAATATCGACGATGCCAGAAGGAAAGGCCTTTCGGTTACAGAATACGCAGAACAGGTCTCACAGACCTGGAGAAGCGGTCTTGCGGAATGGGACCAGACCCCGGATCGTATCAGGGCTCTGAAGGAAGGGACCGAATTCAACGTTTACACTCCCGGATCGGATGCCGGGATCAGTATATCCATCCTTTCCGCCCTTACCCCCCCACAACTCGACTGGGAAACCGATGCCGAACTTATAAGAGAGCAGATACAGGGAATTGTGAACGCATTGCTCGGACTCATGGGAATCGATGCTGACCCTCTTCAAAGCCGGGAGTACATTCTGCTTTCAAGCATAATAGAACACTACTGGAAAAGAGGGGAGAAACTCGATCTTCCCCTTCTCATTACATCGGTCCAGTCGCCCCCGGTGGAGAGACTGGGTGTATTCGAAATGGAAACATTCTTCCCTAAAAAGGACCGATTCAAGTTCGCAATCGCTATGAACAACATAATAGCTTCTCCCGATTTCAAAGCCTGGCTCTCAGGTGAACCGCTTGACATCGCTTCTCTCCTTCATTCTCCCACTGGAAAGCCCCGTCACAGCATTATCTATCTTGCTCATCTTACTGAAAGCCAGAAGATGTTCTTCGTAACCCTGCTCCTTGAACGCATGGTTTCCTGGATGCGCACTCAGTCAGGTACAACCAGCCTGAGGGCACTTCTCTACTTCGATGAGGTATTCGGTTTCTTCCCGCCTGTTGCGGAACCTCCCTCGAAAAAACCTCTTCTGAGGCTTATGAAGCAGGCAAGAGCATTCGGCCTTGGAGTAATACTTACGACTCAGAACACCATGGACATCGACTACAAGGGACTGACGAATGCGGGAACCTGGTTCATAGGCAGGCTCCAGACGGAGAGGGATAAGAAACGCCTTCTAGATGGTCTGGAGTCGATCTCCTCCGAGTCGGGCACGGGGTTCAACAGATCTGAAATAGATAGAATCATTTCATCTCTCGGATCCAGAGTATTCCTGCTTCATAACGTACATGAGGACCAGGCCCTTGTCTTCGGGACAAGGTGGGCAATGAGCTACTTAAGAGGTCCTCTGACCAGGGATCAGATCCGTATTCTTTGCAGGAAGGAAACCTCAGTCACAGAACCGCAGCCCCATCCGCACGGAAATATCCCCGTTTCAGAGAAGCTTCCCACTCACTCTCCTGCAGTTTCAGATCTTTCCTCCACCCAGCCGATGCTGCCGCCGGGATTGAGACAGGTGTTCCTTCCTCTGGGAATCAGCATGGGACAGGCACTGGACCTTGCGAAAAAACAGCCTGATCCCATCGAACGGCCACGGTTTGAGCTGATCTACGAACCTTCCCTGATCGCTCTTGGAAAAGTTTCATTCCTTGATCGAAAAAGAAACATCGCAATAACTGAAACACGCTCCTTTCTTATCTTCCCTGAGGATCAGGGGATCATACTGGAATGGGATAAGGCAGATGTGCCGCAACTGACAGTTGATAATCTGGCTGAAATGCCTGAACCTGATTCTCTTTTTTCCGGATCCCCCCCTTCTGAATGGACAACTGCCAGGGATCTTAAGGCAATTAAAAAGGATTTCAGCAATTACCTGTACTACAACAGCATCAAAGAAATACCCTCCAATGCTGCTCTTGAACTTCATGCATTTCCAGGAGAATCAGCAGGGGACTTCAGTGTCCGCTGCAGAGAAAAGGCAAGAGAACTCAAGGAAGCGGATGTGGATAAGCTGCGCGATAAAAGCAGAATAAAACTGGACCGGCTGCAGACAAAGCTGGACAAAGAAGAGAGAGAGCTGGAAGAGGACAGGGCCACTTACAAAGGCAGAAAAAGCGAGGAACTGCTATCCGCTGGAGAATCGATAATAGGCATGCTGGGACTGTTCGGCAGCAGAAGATCTTCAGCCCTCTCCAGCGCTGCTCGAAAAAGAAGACTGACAAAATCCGCCAAAGCGAAGATAGATGAATCAGTGGAAGAGATAGAAAGACTTGAGACCGACATCAGGGAGCTTGAGGAAGAGGTCAAGGAAAAAGCCGAATCAATCGTCAGTAAATGGGAGAAAGCACTTGAGGCGGATGAAGCACTTGAGCTTAAACCCAGGAGAACCGATGTTCGGGTTATCCTTGTCGCTCCGGCCTGGTCCCCGGTGTACTTGATCACGGACGACAATGGCGGTTCTCAACTGAGAATAGCTGCATGGAAAGACGCAGATCCCGGGGAGTAGCGGATAATCACTGACTGCCGTGGCGAAAAGCTTGCGAAAGACACCGCAATGCTCTCACTGCCTCAGGGAAGACGCGTAGGACAGCCCGGCCATGATATTGCCCTTCAATACCTCAGCCGCAGGATGGAAGAGATCGGACTGAACTGCTTCCTCAATGATACTTACTCCTTACCCTACACTGCTCTGGATTCAGACACTGGCCGGAGGCTTGAATTCACCAACCTCGCGGGTCTGGTGCCCGGTACCGATGGAACATCCATGCCGGTGCTGATAGGTGCCCATTATGACAGCGCAATCGATGCGCCATGTTCAGACGATAATGCGGTTTCAGCAGCTCTACTTCTTAGTGTCGCTGAGATCCTGATGCAAAAGACTCTCAGGAGAAACGTGATAGTGGCGTTCTTTGATGCGGAGGAGGTTCCTTTCTTTAAAACTGAGAACATGGGGTCCATACGCTTCTGCAAAGATCACTGCGGAGGACTGGATTTCGCGTGCGTAATTATCCTCGATATGATCGGTCACGATTTCGAGGTGGGCATCCCTATGCTGGATATGGTTCTGCCAGGCATTCGCGAACTGCTTTTTGTGCTGGGTTCGGAGAGTCACATTGAACTTCCAGCAATAGTGGAGCAGGCGGCTTCAGTCACCAGCAAGCTCAGGATAGTTCCCACTCTGAACAGGTACATAGGTGATACTTCGGATCATCTGGCATTCAGGGCAGCCGGACAGCCATTCCTGATGCTCAGCAAGGGCAGAGGGCGCTATTCCCATCAGCCGGCGGATCGAATCGAGTGGATAAACTTCAGTAGAGTAAGGAAAGTACTGAATTTTCTGCTTGATATTATAGGGTTGCTGGATCAGGCTCCCATGAACAGGAAAAGACAGACAATAGACCCTTATGAGTTCGAGCTGAGAATGATACGAAAAGCAGCAGGATGGCTTCTTCCTCTTATGCTTGCGTATATTGGATTCCGCAAATGGTCACTGGAATCACGGAGGGATCTGGATGATCTAGCCGGGAAACTGTCAAAACTGATTAAGTTTTAGCCCGGGAGGGTGTTTATGAACGATCTTCGCAGAAAGACTCTCATATACGCAGCTGGAACTCTGGTTGTTTACATTCTCCTTTTTCTGTTCGTGGACAGATCGGTGGATATCTGGGTTCACAGCAACTGCTCACATACATGGTTATCCGAACTCGGAACGTTTTTCTCCTATTTTGGCGATGGATCTGCCATAAGGCTGGGGCTTGCTCTGAGTTTTCTGCTGATCGTTGCCCTGAATTCGGATACACGAAAGCCCTGGATCAAATTCCTGCTTTACGTCTGCATCAGCTGCGCGATAGCGATTGTTGTAGGAGAGGGACTGAAATACCTTCTTGCCCGTCACAGGCCGGTTATGCTTTTCAAGGATAATCTTTACGGGTTAAGTTTTCTCTCATCGGAATGGGCATTCAATTCCACACCCTCCGGACATACACTCAGGGTTTTCTCGATTCTGACTGCGCTGTCACTGCGATTTCGGCGTCTGACGGCTGTTTTCATCTCCTTTGCGGTGCTTGTCGGTCTGAGCAGAGTCCTGGTAACGGATCATTATCCGAGTGACGTTCTGTTCGGCGCATTTATCGGGATATTCTCGGCACTGTGGGCGTACAGATTCTTCTACCCTTCCTCCCAGGTTTCAAACGAATCGATCTTATCCAGATAAACACCGTCAAAACCGCAGTTCAGAATTCTGCCAAGGTAAGAATCATTGGTACCGAAAATAATGTCCCGCCACTGAACGTCCCAGTACTCAACAAGGTAATTGCCTTCCCATTCAGGATTCTCTCCATGGAGCCATCCGGGGGGATTACTTTCCCAGCCGGGCTGCCAGTAATACCTGTAATCCTCCGCCTCACCGATACTCATATAGGCGATTACGAGGCGCTCCCCGCCTCCCAGTTTAGTCTGGAGCTGGCTTATATCGCTGGAGTTCAGCTGCTGACCGCTGTAGAATAAGTCTATTATCAGCAGGTCGTAATCCGTTGCAGCAAGTACATTGATGAACTCCGCACTGCTGCTGAATTGACCCGGATTGATAAGGTAAAGGAAGTTCTGCGCATCTGCCAGTTCTGTAACGTCATCCTGATGAACGCTCCACGGCTCCGCTGGATAATCCGGGATATTGTCCAGCGCCCTGTGATCGGCAGCGAACGATACGTAACCGGCATTCCGGTTCCAGATGTATGAGCTGTCCATCTTCCATTGAGTGTAACAGTAATCGGTGACCAGTATCGTTTTCCCGTAATTCATCCCGAGATCAAGAAAGGATATCATCCAGGATGTCTCATCCGCAGGAGTAGCCGTATCGTCGCTCTGATAACCGAAGAAGAGATCCTCCCTGCCAAAGCCATCAATTGCGCCCATGTATGAGATATCCACGGAGCCGTCAGGTTCTCCGTTCCCGGTTATCAGTTCCTGACCATTCTGAGGGATGATTATAAATGAAGATGAAATACCCTTCGACCATGAGCTGAGATCCTCTACCAGATCCCGCATCCCGTTCCTGTAGTCTACAGATGCTGGCGCTTCGCCGCTGCCTGTTACACAACCGGTAAAAA
>CAZUYF010000116.1:0-6110 GCA_964624675.1 uncultured bacterium | reverse complement strand
CCCGCTCGGTAATGTTCTTCGCTCTAGTACGAGCGGGGAACTGAACGAGTCAGTTTCCCGCGCTAATGTATGTTCTTCGCTCTAGATCGAGCGGGGAACCTCACAAATGTTCGGTTGCCCGCACTGGTTTCTTACTAAAACTCCGATGCCGGAACGGTTGGATATATCGCAATTAGAGGGTCTTTTGTCAAGGTCAGGGTTCTCTAGTTGTGACCCAGGCGTCAGTGAAACCCATATCCACAAGAACCTGCGTATAAGCAGCGGCATCTTCCATGGCCGGAAAGGCACCTACTCTGACTTTCCAGAAGCCTCCCTGATGATCGATAAACACAGGATGATTGACTTCTGCGGAAACAGATTCCTTCAGACGCATTGCGGTTTCTTCATTTGTTGCCGCGGATATCTGAACCGTGAAATGTGTTCCTGACAGTATCTCTTCCTCGTATACAATGGGAAGTTCTTCACCGGGGATAGCCATGCTGATTGGTTCGGGAAAAGTTTCAAAAGGGTCTCCCGTGTAACCGGGAGGATCACCGTAGGGATCGATGGGACCTGTTTCGGCGGTCTGATCGGTATTGTCCGGTGTTACGGTATCACCGCATGCGAAAAGAATTAGAACGGGAATCAGGAATAGTATAGGTTTATACATTACCACCCTCCTCTGCTTCCAGGAATACATCCAGCAGCGGGAGCATCAGTTCATGATGACCGGTAAGAACTATCTGTTCTCCTCCCAGAGCTCTGGTCGGCCTCCAGACTACATTGTTCAGAGGCCTGTACTGCATTATCATGTCGAAGCTTGCAGCTGTAATATCACTGATATCGTAACCAAGATTGATTGCTGATGTCAGAAGTTTAAGGAATACTTCGGGCATGATCACAGCGGATCCTGCGTTTATGACCACGCCAGAGGTCATGTGTGTGATCCTCTCCCCCAGTAAGTCAAAATCCTTCTCGGCAGCTTTTGCGAGTTTTTCCCAGCTTACTTCCGGATAGGGATGGATGATATCTCCACCGAGGGCAGGATGTACGGTTACCGGAATATCCGCCTCACAGGCTGCTGCAAGGGGGCTTATCGCGGTATTGCCTTCCATTCGTATGATCTCGCTGCCAAGGGCTTCGCCAAGTCCAAGACCATTACTGTATGCTGTGTTGATCGCTTTTGTGTAAATATCTCCGGTTTCCTGCCACATGCCGAAACTGCCGTCCGCAATTCCTGCTTCAACGTCCTCGGATGTCTCTCCGAAAAGAGCCATCTCAATATCGTGAATGGTGCCGGCTCCGTTAGTGGCAAGGCAGTTGATTGTACCGTTCTTTATCCACTTCACCAGTAGAGGTCCGAGACCGCATTTAATCACATGCCCCCCGTACATGAATATCCTTGAAGCTCCTGCGCTTTTTGCTTTAATGATTGCGCGGGCCAGTTTCTTCATGTCCCCAACCGCGAGCAGGTCCGGCAATGATCGCAGAAATTCAGCAGTATCCTTACTTCGGGGATTCCTCCACAGTAAGCCAGAATCGACTTTACTGGTTCGCCCGGACAGCGATTTCAATTTAAGCTTCTCTCTGTCGAAATCAGTACTCAATTGTACTTCACCTCCATAAGTGTCAGCCCCTTGCCCGGAAGCGATACACCGGCCCTGTTACGGTCTTTCGTTTGCAGAAGCTCGGTTATGAGCTCAGGCCCTGCCGCACCGGAACCGATATTAACCAGTGTTCCCGCCCAGATCCTGACCATCCCTCTGAGAAACCTGTTGGCACGGATGAGGAATGTCCAGCCTGACTCATCCTCACTGATCTTTGCGCTTTGAACATTTACGATCCAGTCGGAGTTGTCGCTTCCTTCTTTTGCCATCGCCATCCAGTCATTCTTACCTGTCGAGAGTTCTGCGGCTTTCTGCATATCTGATGCAGCAAGTTCCCTCGAAAGAGTCAGTGTATGGGAGTACCGATTCCGAAGGGGGTGTTTGTTCTTTTCAATGCGGTATCTGTAAAGCCTTGAGACAGCCTGGAATCTTGCGTGAAAAGAACTGTCAATCTCCTCAATTTTGGTCACTGCGATATCGTCCGGGAGCATGGCAGGCAAACCTGTTCTTATCCTTTCCAGTTTATCAATCTCCACGTCAGCATGGGCTACCTGCCCGAGGGCATGCACTCCCGCATCCGTTCTGCCTGATCCTGTTATGGCAATCCTCTCGATGCAGAGTTTTTCGAGAACGGTTTCAATATCCCCCTGAACGGTTCTTGCCTCGGGCTGACGCTGCCATCCGGAGAAATCGGTTCCATCGTATTCGATCAGCATTTTTATTCTGATTACACTCATGATTTAGAGTACCTGCATGATACCGGCCAGAAGAATCAGCCAGGCCAGACATGCCGCCATTGCTGAAAGCGTATTCTGTCTGCTCATGCTGCCTTTCTCCGAAATATCTATCTCGGTTACCGAAGAGAGGGCAATGGTAATAGAATCACCGTAACTCCTGCCGTTATTCCTGCTATCGATGAATACTGTTTTAATCCTCTCTGAAAAAGGGCCTGCCAGAGATACCGCCATGGCGAGGCTCTCCGGCAATCCTGCAAAATTAATTCTTCTCGAGACCGAGAACAGGAGTTCTGAAGCTCTTGAAGCGCCCAGCGCACCTGACATCGATGCTCCTGCAGCAACGGCAGCTATCCATCTGAGCGACCTATCCACGAGAACAGAGTTTCCGGAAGCTGCTCCCCACACAAGAACAAATACAGGAGCGGTGACCAGCAGAAGAATTCTCAATGTTCCTTTCCTTGCTTTACCGCAGAGACCAATCAGGGGAAATATAAGATAGAACGGAAGTATCGTGCTGTCGACAATGAATGCTGAAGCAGGGCCCGCGATGAGTCCTGAAAAGAGAAGGATTGAATATGCTGTATCAGTCATTCATGTCCCTTTCAAGACGTTTCATCACCAGCCTGAATTCCAGAGGGGGCGCTTCGTTGAACTCCATCTCAACGCCTGATACCGGATGAATGAAGCCGAGTGTCTCTGCATGGAGCATCTGATGCGTGGCAATACGGAGCACATCTTTCAGCAGTTCCCTGTTACGGACTGTTGAGGGTATTCCTTTTGGAGTACATCCGCCGTACTTTAAATCGGCAATTATTGGGCAACCCTTTCGAACAGACAGATGAACCCTTATCTGATGGGTTCTGCCCGTCTCGAGTCTGCAATCGATCATGCTTGTATGCCTGAACCTGCGCAGAACCTGATAATTGGTGACCGCACGTTTCCCGGATGAGACTACGGTCATATTCTGCCGATTATTAAGATCACGACCTATGGGTGCGTTAATTCTGTCCGCATCGGGGACTGGTGTATGCCAGACAAGCGCGATATAGCGACGTTTAACTGTTCTTGCAGAAAGCTGAGACGACAGGCCGCGATGCGTAATATTGTCCTTGGCAACCATCATCAAACCGGTGGTATCCTTATCAAGCCTGTGCACGATTCCGGGGCGCAGCTCACCGGATATACCGGAAAGGTTATCACAGTAGGCAAGCAGTGCATTGACAAGGGTTCCCTTCTTGCAGGTTCCGGATGGATGGATCACAAGGCCTGCCTGCTTGTTCAGCACGATCAGGTGTTCATCTTCGAACACAACGTCCAATTCGATATTTTCCGGAGACAGATCGACAGGAACCGCATCAGGGATTTCCAGGTGTATCTGCTGGTTAAGCTGAACACTGAATGCGGATTTCGTAACCACTACGCCATCAATGGATACGTGTCCATTTGAGATAAGTGTGCTTATGTAACTTCGGCTCTCTTCAATATCATCCTGCATAACGAGATATGTATCGAGACGAAGCCCTTTCTCCCCTTCTTCAACCGTGCTTTCATAGTACTCCAAGACTAACTGCCCAGCCGTTTCACAAGGTGATAGCCGAAACGCGTTCTGACAATCCCGGATATTTCTCCCGGCTCAAGAGCTGCAATCGTACTGTCCAGTTCCTCAGTAATGCCGCCACTTGTAAAAACGGGCAGTTTTCCACTGTCCGCCGCTGAGGTGCAGTGTGAATAATTGAAAGCCATTTCCTCAAAGGTGACCTGCCCGGAAAGTATTTCATCCTGAATATCCCGGATAACTCGCAGCGCAATCCTCTCGTCACCTGAACCGCTGTCTGCAGGAGCGGTATACCATGTTATCAGAATGTGAGCAGCACTAATGAATTCGGTATCACCGGTTGAGTCTGTATCTGGAAAAGCATCGGTAACTATTACCCCATCAGGATCGGGTAAAGCATTTTCCCCAGTCTCATCGGACGCCCCGCATGAGAACACCAGCAATGGCGCCAGACAGAAACCGGTGACTGTCCTGCTAAAAATGCGAACCATCAGGATCCTCCAGACAGGTACTTACGCACCATGTATTTCCATAATTATCTGCTATGCTGAATCATGTCAGTTGACATCTGCAGATTTGGTCATATTCATACAATGAATATAATACGATATTATATGAACACATCGTTAAGGTCACCGAAAGGAGTCAATAAGTGAACAAGCAGGATTACTTTTCAGACCACGCACTGGGAATGAAGAGG
Organism: uncultured bacterium; assembly: GCA_964624675.1. Classification (GTDB taxonomy): domain Bacteria; phylum Fermentibacterota; class Fermentibacteria; order Fermentibacterales; family JCC-6; genus Aegiribacteria. The sequence goes on along the minus strand of CAZUYF010000116.1, from coordinate 1,532 downwards.
TCTGTTATCAGAGAACTGCTGAAACTGACCGCAAAGCCTGGAATAATCTCATTTGCCGGAGGATTACCTGCACCCGCTACTTTCCCGGTAGATTATGTTGAAGCGGCTGTTGACACTGTGATTGAAAATGAACATGCCACAGCACTGCAGTACGGTCCCACTGAAGGTGATATTAGGCTCCGTGAGGATCTCGCGATAATCATGCGTACCGACGGAATCAAGACTTCTCCGGATCACATTCTTATTACAACCGCCTCGCAGCAGGGGCTTGATCTCGTATCAAAAATATTCCTTAATCCTGGTGATACCTGCATAACCGGTTCTCCAACTTATCTCGGTGGACTACAGGCTTTCAAGAGTTACCAGGGAGTTCCTGTTGGGGTTGAACTGGATGAACACGGAATGATACCTGAAAAACTTCAGGAAACCATAGAAAAACTTGAGCGCGAAAACCGCAGACCAAGATTCATATACATAATTCCGGATTTCCAGAATCCCGCAGGTGTGACCATTCCTGAATCAAGAAGGAAAGAAATTCTTGAAATTGCCCATAAGGGTGAATATCTGATAGTTGAAGATACCCCTTACAGACAGCTCAGATACAGCGGTGAGAACCAGGCAACATTCCAATCCATGGATCCGGACATGGTACTCTCCCTCTATACATTCTCGAAGATAATGCTGCCAGGCTTCCGACTTGGATGGGCATGTGGACCTCACTGGCTGGTCGAGAAGATGGTAATGGCCAAACAGGCAGTTGATCTCTGCACACCACCTTTCAACCAGGCTATTACGCACGCGATGCTTGTGAACGGTGCCCTTGAAAAGGGGCTTGAGAACACAATCGCGCTTTACAGCAAAAAGAAAGATATCATGCTTGAATGTCTTGCGAAGGATTTCGCTGACATGCCTGATATCAGATGGACAAAACCTGAGGGCGGATTATTCCTCTGGCTTACACTGCCGGATGGGATGAGCGCAGACGATCTTTTCCAGAAAGCCGTCGATGAGAATGTCGCTTACGTTCCTGGCAGCGCCTTCTTCCCCAATAACGATGACTTTCAGAGTATGCGCCTGAACTTCAGCTACGCTAGTGAAGAGCAGATCGTTGAAGGAGTAAGAAGACTGGCAGGTGTTGTTCGCGAAAATCGCTGACAGACAGCGTACATGAAGATGAAGGCGGGACTCATGTCCCGCCTTGACAGCATAAACGGAGTTTACTTGCCTGAGGAAAACATAATTGAGACAGATGGGCATCTGAAAACGGATCAGCCACCGGAACTGAAGGGTTTCGATAAAGCTAAAATCCGTAAAGGACTTATCATCTTCATCCTTCTCAGTGTCACCGCGCTCACGGCGATATTCCTGAAGACACACACCGGCGACACGTTAAGCGCACTCAAGAACTTCAATCTGGGTTACCTTGCCGTAGTACTGATTCTCTCTTCCATCGATATGTGTCTTGGTGCTTTCCGGAACCATATCTACTTCATGAAGCTTGTTCCGGATATGAAATTCATGGTGAGTTTCCG
>CAZUYF010000115.1:1186-6130 GCA_964624675.1 uncultured bacterium | reverse complement strand
TCCGGATGCGGTGGTGAAAATCCTGAAGTAACCGTTGAGCCTCCGGCCCGGATCGATACTCTTGCCGTTTCATGCGAGATCGGGGAGATGATGGGAGACAGCAGCTATGTGTTCGGAGAGATAGCCAGCGCACATCCAATTCCCGGTGGAGGAGTTGCAGTCCTGGATATCTATGGTTGCGATATTTCATTCTTTGACAGCTCCGGAAGATTCATACGTTCGATCGGGGGGAGGGGAGAGGGTCCCGGAAAATTCCTCCTGCCAATTGACTTCGCAATTCTCGATGATGGAAGGATTGCCGTTATCGACCTTATCACCAGACGAATCGATATTCTCTCGGAGACCGGTGACTTCCTGAACTCCCTGGAAACCGGTTACGCAATGCTTCCTTTTAAAATGTCTGCTGTCGCTGATTCTTCGTTCATGATCTACTACTACTCTTCCAGACCTTCAGGTGACAGTTTTGACATGGGCTTCAACCTCGAGATCTGGGACACATCCGGCCTTCAGCAGGAGATCTGGAGCTGGAGGAGCGAGTATGCCGGTGCTGATTACCTGTTCTCTCCGGGGTACATCACCTGCTGTTCCGGTAACGGGAGTGTCTACTTTTCGCAAATGGATAGCAATGAGTTTCTAATAGATTTCGTCAGCGTTCAGAACGGTATCTCGGGATCGATCAGCAGGGAAGCTTTCCATGTTCCGGCTGATTCCACTGATACAGGTTACATTGAGCCGAAAGTGTTTGTGAATTATTCGAGTGAAGATACTCCGGTTGATCTAGAATCGGAGGTTCTCTGCAACCGGCCTCAGATAGGCTCGATGGGTGTTGACGGTGCCAGCAGGCTCTGGGTCAGAGATGGAACAACCGACGATGAAGTGTGGCTTATCTTCGGTTCTGAGGGTGAATGTACGCAATACGGAACCATTACCGGAATCCCGGAACAGGGACGGTTGAATTACAATATAAACCAGTATGGAGCCGTTGCATGGGCACCATTCACAGAGGAACACCCCAGGGTTTTTCTGCTTTCAGCTGACTGATCGGGAACGGATTCTTCAGAGTTTTCGGTAGCGAGACACATGCCGGCTTTACAGCGAGAATTTCTCAATGTGAATATCGGAGCCCCGAACACCCATCTGCCTGAGGATGCTTTCGGCTGAATTCATCATAGGCGGTGGTCCGCACACGTAGAAAGACTTACCGGAAACATCGCCAACGTATCTCCTGAGCCTGTCAATGTCCAGGCGGCCCTTCTCACCCGTCCAGGAGGGTTCAGGCCTGCTCAGCAAATGTATGATCCTCAAATCCGGAGATGAACCGCTTTCGCTTATCTCCCGGAGTTCTGCTGAAAAGACAATGTCGTTCTCAGAGCGATTGCCGTAGATCAGCAGGATATCCTTCTTGATCTCGAGAAGGTACATATCGCGAAGCATGCTCATGAAAGGAGTAATACCTATCCCGCCAGCGATGAATACGTATTTATCGCAGGATGGGAGAAGAGTATATGAAAAACGGCCGAAGGGTCCCATAACAGCGGCCCGATCTCCAGGTTTAGTGCTTCCCAGAGTGGAGGTATAATCGCCCGATTCCTTCGCTGTTATGCTCAGGCAGGACCTGTCTGCCGGACTTGATGAGATAGTGAAGGGATGTTCCTCCCTTGGGAGCCCATGTCTTCTCAGCAATGTGACAAAGATGAACTGACCGGGATTGTAGCGGAAGATACTTCTGCCTTCCTGCGGTACCAGGTTCAGGTTCCAAACGTTATCGGTTTCCCTGGAAACCCTGGAGACTGTGAGAGGGTTCAATCTGCCGCCAAGGCGCATAAAGAGGTTAAGGTAAAGGTATGAGCTGACTCCCGTAACAAGAAGAGCTGCCCACAGTATTCGCATCGGAAGAGCCTGGAATCTGATGGCTATCTGGTAGCTGTGAACGAATACTCCTGTGAGTATCAGAAGTGTCAGAGCACTGTGTGCCCGAAGCCAGATCTGAAATGGAAGCTTGAACGCACGTCGGAATAGAGCGGCCAGAGAGAAAAGCAGTGCAAGAAGAAGTGTTACTTTTGCTACAGTAAGCGGCCAGGGAAGATCCATGCTGAGCAGCAGCCTCGAACTTCCAATTGAAATTGCCAGGATGACCGGATGCAGTATCAGGAAAACTGCTGCGATCAACCCTGTTCTGCGATGAAAACTCAGCAGTTTGTCCAGACCAAAAGGGTGCTCGATCCATCTGAAACGTGCCGAAAGTAGAGGCTGGAGCATGATAATCGTGAAACCGACCAGCCCGAAACTGAGACCGATCTCCCTCAGCGGATCTCTTCCGGAATAGTAACCCATCAGGAGCCTTGTAATCAGCGGTGACAGTACAGCAAGGCAATAGGCCAGGCATCTCCAGACCCTTGCGATTTTCAGGCTGCGCGTTTCTGGGATTAACACATTATACCCGTCAGATCAGCCTACGTATGGATAACGCGATTGAGAGGTCGCTCGTGCTGGAACCTGCGAGCTGCTCGTACGCACTTACTCCGAAGCTGTTTGTCATACCAAGCATGAACTGATGACCCCAGGTACTGTATCGGCAGCCGAAGGTATAGCAGTTATTGAGATCATCGGAATCGGTTGAAAGGAAGTATTCACCGATAAGACTCATCCTGTCTCTGACATTGACCTCCAGACCTGCAGAAGCTCCACCGTCCTCTCTGTATCCATCGTAAGAGTAGTTGAACACTGGCCTTATCCTGTTGTTCAGCAGCCAGGCTGAAACAGCTGCGGTCGCAATTATACCACCTTCTCTGTCGGAATTGGAAGTCATTTTAACACTTTCGTATCCCGCAACCAATCCGAACTCGATTCCAGGAGAGAGTAAACTTTCACTCCAGCCAGCGTATATTGAATTTGTGCTGCCAAGTCTGGAGTGGGATAATCCAAAGCTCAGATTTTCTACGGGGAAATAGCGAAAAGAGAATCTTACGTTCGCACCCGAATCAAGTCCGAAGAAAGTATCAAATGGCTCATCCTTGAAGGCTGCACCAAAAAAGCGGTGGTTCATCGAGAATTCGAAATCACCTTCTGAGATACCACTTTCAGGTGCATAAAGGTTGAAGAACGCTCCGTCGTATCCGAATCCACTCGCGCATAGCATTATCAGCAAGGGCACAATGACATATTTCATGATTACCTCCCGGTTCAGATCTCAAGCGAAACGGACTCGGCCCAGGTGTGCTGAGAAGTATAATCGTCCGATCCGTTCGCTCCGTATGCGAATATTATCAAGTAGGTGGTTCCTTCGGTTATAACCTTGTCGTACTGATCACCGGAATCAAGTGGTATGCGGAATTCGATCGTTGTTTCTCCTGAGGATTCCGAACCTGTTATCATCGTAACGTCATCCGTACCGCCAAGGTTCGTATCGGCATCGTGAGTAATTAGACCGGTCCCGTAATCATCCCTTATGTATGCTGTTCCTCCCGAAACGTATCCGATAAGAAGGTTCGCTTCATTCATGAAAGATGTCGGGTCAAAGCCTACAGCAACCCATCCGGTTGTGGGGGCTTTCATCTTAATCCGAAGTGAAGAGAGAGAGTCCTCAACAAGCCAGTCGAATCTGAAGTCGCCGACTTCTTGCCACTGCCAGTCACCCGGACCAGCTTCCGGACCGGTTGCTTCATCTCCACAGGCTATAAAAATGGTGATCGATAATGATGCCATAATTAGCACAAGGAATCTGATACCGATAGTTTTTCCCATTTTAATCGTCCTTTCAAGATTAAGATCAGAGCTCTATTTCCACTGTTTCTGCCCAGGCATGGTGACCCTGGAAGTTATCAGCATCATCAGGGCCGTAGGCAAGCAGAATAGTATACGTATTTCCGATCACAAGCTCTCTGTCGTAAGTGTCATCGGCTGAAAGCGGCCTGTTGAAAGAGATTACTGTAATGCCACTCTCTTCCGAACCTGATACAACAGTGATATCATCCGTACCTCCCAGCTCCTCATCTGATTTGTGAGAAGTATAACCATCACCCCAGTCATCTCTTATGTAAACTTCACCCTCGGACACGTATCCCATGATGATATCCGCATCCATCATTGCGGCAGAAGGGTCGAATCCAACGGCGATCCATCCGGTTGTCGGTGCAGAGACTGTTATTTGAATCCCGGGAACTTCAGCGCTCCATTGCAGAATAACATCTTCAATGACGATCTCTCCAGTTGAATCGGTTTCGCTTACCGGAGTCTGTTCCGGATCATCACCGGAAGCCTCGGAGCCGCAAACCAGTATCAGTGATAATACTGCAAGAAACACTGGAACACTTCCTGCCGATCTGATTCTCATTTTTCATACCTCCGGTTCATGACTTCAGATATCTTCGGGAACTGTCTTATACATAAAACATATATTATTAATAGGAAATAGTGGTGAATTTCAGGCAACTGTCTTCTTAACGCGTACTTAATGCAAGCAGTTCCTGCAATTGAATTCATCAGGTACCCTTTTATTCGAACCAAAGGAGAAAGGAAGGGAATTATGAAAGCAGCAACTGTATTGCTTTTGCTTTGTACACTTTTCGCGGGATCTGCTGTTGCGCAGGCCTGGCAGGAAATCACCGTTGAGGGTTTTACCCTCAGATGGGCAACAGTATCCGGTACCGAACTTTCGGTAGAGCTGACAGGGCCTACAACAGGATGGGTCGCCGTCGGGTTCGACCCAACCATGATGATGCAGAACGCCAATATTATTATTGGCTATGTAGCATCTGGAATACCGGAGATCAGGGACGATTTCGGAGTCGGGACCACCTCACACGCAGCCGATACAACTCTTGGCGGAACCCATGATTTAACCATTGACGGCGGATCGGAAGCAAGTGGATCCACGGAGATCAAGTTCACAATACCGCTTGATTCCGGAGATATGTACGACAGAGCTCTTGCTTCCGGCGGTAC
>CAZUYF010000115.1:0-1086 GCA_964624675.1 uncultured bacterium | reverse complement strand
ACCGTTACTCCAAGATTGCCAAGCATCATCCTGAGGGTGACAAGACCGCGAAGGCCTCCAAGGCTTCCGGGGGAAGCTGACATTATCACAGCCATCTTACCTCTGTAAGCTGACAGGGGTGGTTCATCTGATGTTTCGCTTCTCGATGCCCAGTCGAGAATGTTCTTAAGAAGCGGAGTGATCGAGCTGTTGTATTCCGGTGCTGCTATGAGAAGCCCATCATTTTGCAGCATCAGTTGTTTGAATTCTCTGGCTTTAACCGGCATTCCTTTTTCCGCTTCAAGGTCTTCGTTCATGATCGGCAAGGGATAATCAACCAATTCTATCAGTCTGACTTCTGCTCCAGCATCTTCTGCTCCAGATGCGGCTATTCGAATTAATTTCCTGTTGAAAGAACCGTTTCTTGAACTTCCGGCGAACGCCATTATCCGAACCATTCGATCCTCCTTAGTTACTTTCTGCAAGTTCGCTACAAACTTTCAATGTTGGTGCGGAATCAGTACTTAAACAGTTTGTTTCAGATACCTCCCACACTTCTGGAATCGGTGTATGGAAATTCTCCGAACAGATCATCCGCCGCCACTTCAAGAAAATATCTGTAGAACTGGATCCTGTCCCACAGCAATGAGGCCATCAGATGAGCATATGTATATCCAGTACCGCTTCCCCAGTATGCTTCCCCCGTTTCCAGTTCGAACCACTGTATATCCTCGGCAAAGGCAGCTGAGTGTCGAGCTGATTCCATGAACACTTCATGGCTTTCTCTGAACCGCTCCGGCATATTTTCAACGTTGCCAACCAGCACTTCGATAGAGTCTGCAAGACGGCTTACCTCGACATCAAGAGAATCCACATAAAGGCCGAGTCGAACCTTGCATTCGAAATTGGAAGTCTGACCTCCAGCCGGACCTCCATAAACATAATCGTAGAGAGTCTGAGAATGGATGTCAGGTGGGTCAGTGCTGTCGGCAAACACAGTCAGATTCACAACTAGAGGGATCAGAACTCCAAGGAATTTCATAGCTTTCTCCGATACTGTGGCAGGATTTCAAGGGTGAAAATCTTAAGATATTGTTAACGGTAATA
>CAZUYF010000114.1:1506-6315 GCA_964624675.1 uncultured bacterium | reverse complement strand
ACGATTGAACAACTGATATGCATATCAAGGTTCTGCGATATCCTTGATTATGATAAAGAATACAACTGCCGGAGTCGCTCGATGGGTATAAAAAAATGGTGCCCCCGACACGACTTGAACGTGTGGCCTACGGTTTAGGAAACCGCCGCTCTATCCAACTGAGCTACGGGGGCACCGAAGAGGCAATTATGCAGTTTCATCGGAAACTAGTCAAACTCATGATGCCTGTTCAGATGAGGTTCACTGAATCTCCATCAGCGTAGAGCATACCTTCCGCAGTGGGAACCAGCCTTGTTCCTGACAGCAGAACTCTATTACTTCTAACCATCGCATTCAAATAATCTCTGTTAATGTGTATCCCGGTTTCAGTTTCAATCTTCTTCAGATCAATACCCGCGCTGCAGCGGAGACCAAGCATTATCATTTCAAGGGCTGCCTGCTCTTTTGTAATAACTTCACTGTCAGCCGTTGGTGACTTTCCATCTCCAATCCGCTCGAGATATTGTTCAAGAGAGGATACGTTCCAGCTCCTGATTGCATTTCCATCGAAACTGTGGGCCGATGGGCCAAGCCCTGTGTATGGAGTTCTGTTCCAGTATGAACTGTTATGCAGGGAAATGGAACTTTCCCCGCGGGAGTAGTTTGAGACTTCGTAATGGAGATAACCGCTTCGAGTGAGTATTTCATCTGCAGCGAAGTACATATCCCGACAGGCTTCCTCATCAGGTTTTGAAAATGTACCATCGTTTACGAATTTGTACATTTGTGTCCCTTCGATTACCGAAAGATCGTAGCAGGATACATGCTCCGGGGAAAACTCCTCAATATGCTCCAGATCCGAAAGCCATTCCTTCAATGTCTGCCCTGGAATACCGTACATAAGATCAAGTGAGATACTTCGAAATCCTGCTTTCCTTGCACTCCGGAAAGTTTCTATAGCCTGGTTCGAACTGTGTATTCTTCCAAGAGTTTCAAGCAGAATATTATTGAAGGATTGTACACCGATGCTAAGTCTGTTGAAGCCTGCCATCCGTAATTCTTGAAGCTCCCTCTCCGTAACTGCACCTGGATTGGTTTCAATTGTATACTCTTTAACTTCAGAGGTATCAGAGAAAGCAGTAAGTGTGGTGAGGAATTCATTCCAGAATGCAGGAGGAAGGAGCGTGGGCGTACCGCCACCCGCATAGATGGTTTTTATTGTTCTACCGTTCACTCTTGCTCTGAGTTCGGACAGAAGAGCTTTGCTGAAACGGTTGCGTTTATCTTCATCCGCACTGACTGAGTAGAATGAGCAGTAATTGCATTTCCTGAGGCAGAAAGGGACATGAACGTAAAGCCCTGAAGGTATGTCTTTCAGAATTTCCAGCGTGGGTCCTCGAATCGCTGAAGTTCTATCAGATATCCGTTGGGATCTCTGAAAAAGCAGTGGTAGATATTGTAGTCGGGATTAAACACCGGTTCTTTCTCGAAACTCACTCCTTCGCTTCTAAGCTTCTCGAACCAGCCGTCCACATCTTCCGTGACAAGGGTGAATATTACTCCGTCCGGAGTTCCTGTCTCCACTCTTTCGCAGAAACCCAGGAAAGACTGTCCGGCAGTTCTGTATATCCTGCAGCCGCCCTGCTCCAGCACGGGAAGCAGGTTAAGCTTTTCCTCATAGAATTCCGCTGTAACTTTGAGATTCCGTGTATAAAGGAAAGTTATCTGGGAATCGAATTCAGTTTTCATTCTTCTCTCCATCATCAGGGATTACGATATTCAAGCGTTCAAGGAGTTTCAACAGAGGTTCGTAATGGCTTCCTTTCCAGTAGATCTTGCCGCAGTCAGTGCAGGTTTTGAATTTATTGTAGTACTTTTTCGTCAGAGGTTCAAGCCGATGCAGAATAGTGTCCTTGCTGACAGGTTCAAGAAATGCACCGCAATCAGGACATCTTGTAAAAGGTCTGACCGAATTCATCAGGTCAAGTCTTTTTAGTATTTCGGCTGCCTGTTCTTCGGGATCCTGGCTGTGCAGCCAGCATCCGTGAGTTACGATACTCCGCTTGAGAAGCATTGTATCCCTCGTAAGGAGTATTCTGTTCTCATCTGCCGATATCCGAGCAAGATCTTCATCAGGAATATCCCCCGGAAACTTCGCATCAAATCCAAGAAGCCGCAATATCAGCGCCAGCTTACCAAGGTGAACATCCAGTATGAAACGAGTTTTCCGCAGGGGTTCAGGACGCAGAGCTATCAGGGGAGTTACATCAATACTCTCGAACACGGGATATACACTTATCCTGTCTCCAGCTGCGACAGTTGCCTCCAGGGCAACTGAGCTGCCATTAATCAGTATCAGTTCAATCTCCGTATGAGGAATACCTGCAGATTCTAAAAGGTGTTTGAGGGAGTTGCCTCCATTCAGCGGATAGCTGAAACTCCTGAATCTCCAGCGCTTCTGCAGAAAATCATTCAGTTCGGCGTAAGCACGTATGGTTACGCTTCCCGCAGGCGGTACATTTTCATTCATCAAATCTCAGGTGTTCAGTCCTCGCGGCGGAGGACTGCCAGAAAGGCTTTCTGAGGGATAGCAACGCTGCCCACCATTTTCATCCGTTTCTTGCCGGCCTTCTGTTTTTCAAGAAGTTTTCTTTTACGTGTTATGTCTCCACCGTAGCACTTTGCAGTAACATCTTTTCGCAGAGCTGTGATGGTTTCTCTTGATATTATCTGCCCACCGATGGCTCCCTGGATGGGTATCTTGAACTGCTGCCGGTGTATCTCTTCCTTCAGGTTTTTACATGCGGCTACCGCCCATGGGCGCGCCCTGTTACGGTGAACAAGCATTGAAAGGGCTTCAACCTTCTCGTGATTCACAAGAATATCAACCTTCACCAGGTCTCCAGGCCTGTAATCCGTTATCTCGTAATCGAAAGATCCGTAGCCCTGGGTTACAGATTTCAGCTTATCGTAAAAATCGTAAACAACCTCGCCAAGCGGCAGGTCAGCGGTTATCTCAACCCTTTTCTTACCTACATACAGGCTTTTGTAGTTGTCTCCCCTTCTGTCCAGAATCAATCTGGTAACAGGTCCTATATATCTGTCAGGCATGATTATGGAAGCTTTAATGTAAGGTTCTTCAGTCAGCTGAATTTTCGCGGGATCGGGATAATTGACAGGATTATCGACGCTAACCACACTGCCATCGGTGAGCGTTATCCTGTACCTCACGGTTGGAGCGGTCAGAACAAGGGAAAGGTCAAACTCCCTCTCGAGCCTTTCCTGCACGACCTCAAGGTGAAGGAGTCCCAGGAATCCGCACCTGAATCCGAAACCAAGACCCGGAGATGATACCTTTTCGTATGTCAGAGATGCATCGTTCAATTTCAACCTCTCCATGGCAGCCGAAAGGTCATCGTAGTCTTCGGAGGATACCGGGTAGATGGAGGAGAACACCACCGGTTTCACCTCTTCGTATCCTTCAAGGGGTTTTACGGCAGGATTCTCAGCAGAGATCAACGTATCACCGGATTTAACATCCGCTACAGCTTTAATTCCCGCAATAAGGTATCCAACTTCTCCGGCTGTAAGCTCGGGACAAGGCTGTCGTTTAATACCAAAGTGACCGAGTTCTTCAACTTTGTATTCCTTGCCAGCAGCCATCATGAGGATGTCTTCACCTTTTCTGATAGAACCTTCCTCTATCCTGAAATAGACGATCACTCCCCTGTATGGATCATAGATACTGTCGAATATTCTGGCTCTTAAAGGCAAATTCTCTTTGCCGTCAGGTGGTGGCACTTTCTCAATAATAGCCTCAAGAAGTTCTTCGATCCCCTCCCCCGTCTTGGCGGATACACAAACCGAATCATCTACATTCAGCCCGAGTTCACCCTCGATCTCACCCATCGTTTCAAGAATGTTCGCGGAAAGAAGGTCTATCTTATTGATAACGGGTATTACAGTGAGATTCTGTTCCATGGCTTTGTAAAGATTAGCAACCGTCTGGGCTTCAACCCCCTGGGCAGCATCTATTACAAGGAGTGCTCCCTCACAGGAAGCAAGAGCTCTGGATACTTCGTAGGCGAAATCAACGTGCCCGGGTGTATCAATAAGGTTGAGCTCGTATTCATTGCCATCTTCTGATTTGTAGTTCATCGTAACAGCCGTACTCTTTATTGTAATCCCGCGCTCCCGCTCGATATCCATTGTATCAAGCATGAGATCGTGAAAATCCCTTGCTGATACAGTGCCTGTTGCCTGCAGTAGTCTGTCCGCGAGCGTAGACTTGCCATGATCTATATGGGCGATGATACAGAAATTTCTTATGTGTCGGCGCAAATCTCCTCCTTCGGCGTAAATGCTAATATGATTGGGTAGACTGATGATTCCAAAAGGAGGAAAACAATTGGATTTCAAACCGAACGAACACCAGCTGATAAATGATTGCAAAATAGGTGAGGGAACCAGAATCTGGAATTTCGTCAACCTTTACGGATGCACAATAGGCCGCGGCTGCATGGTGGGATGTTTTACAGAAATACAGAACGGTGTCGTAATAGGGGACAGAACAAGGGTTCAGAGCCATAGCTTCGTATGCGAAATGGTTGAGATCGGCAGTGACTGTTTCATAGCCCACGGTGTAATGTTCATTAATGATATCTATCCACCTCAACCGGATCCCGAAGACTGGAAGGGTACGATTATTGAGGATGGAGTAAGCATAGGTTCCAACGCAACAATACTTCCTGTAAGAATCGGTAAGGGAGCCATAATCGGCGCAGGGGCTGTTGTCACAAAGGACGTCCCCCCGGGAGCAGTAGTAGCAGG
>CAZUYF010000114.1:0-1406 GCA_964624675.1 uncultured bacterium | reverse complement strand
TCATATGGCCAGTATTCAGAGTTCGGGATCCCTTGGTTGTCAAACGCAAGGTGTCGTAAATAGAAGGAATTACAACTGACCCAAGGTGCTAGCAGGTGCACGGTTGAAAACACGAACAAGCAAGATTCATAATATTCCGATATGGCAACAGATGAGGATGAGTTGACTATCATTTCTGCTTTGAAAAAGGCAAACATCGAAACCCCGACTCCTGAGAAGAGCCCCTCCAATGCCATCGATACCGAACAGCCTGGGATGGTAGTAGGAGACGATATTAAAGACTACTACTCCAAAATTGCTGAAGGCCCGGAAGCGGCAATACGGCATCTGGTGTGCTCGCTGATAGACTATGTAGAATCTGAAGAGTATGTGATATTTGCAAAGAGTCATACAGAATAACTGCACCTGACAAGCGTCAACACAAGAAGAAGAATGATAATAATGAAGAATAAGCAGAAAGAAATTGTACGAAAAGGATATGATAAACTTTCTTATGCTTATCGGAACGATAATGCAACGGATGATGAAGGATTCTATACAGAATGGGTTATCTGCTTAAAAGAGAAGATTCCAGCAGAATCACCTGTCTTGGATCTTGGATGTGGGTGCGGTTTACCTGCAACGAAACTTCTGTCAGAGTATTTCAAAGTAACGGGTGTGGATTTTTCGGAAGTACAGATTGGAAGGGCCAGGAAACTAGTTCCTGGGGCTGAATTCATCTGTTCGGATATAGCGGATGTGCAATTTTCCAGTGGCAGTTTTGCTGCGGTGGTATCATTCTACACCATCATCCATATACCTCTTCAAGAACATCGGAAAATCCTGATGCGCATTGCGGATTGGCTCAGGCCAGATGGTTATCTCTTGATAATCGTCGGACATAAAGCATGGACCGGTTCCGAGGATAAGTATTTAGGAGTTGATGGCGGAGAGATGATGTGGAGTCACGAAGGGAAAGAAACCTACGTACAATGGATATCTGAAACAGGCCTCCGCATTCTATGGACACGATTCATTCCTGAAGGTGAGAGTGGTCACACTTTAGTTTTTGCCAGAAAATCAAACAACGAATTAGAGTGCTGACAAAAGGATGCACCGAGTAAATAGGGCGGGATTTCTCCCGCCCCATATTCCTTTCGGAGTCTGGTGCTACCAGGTCTTCTGGAAGCTGTACTGGATCTGAATTGTTCCTGCCCCGTCCGGCGGCGCAGGTATATTGAGGCCTTCCATAACTTCGCAGAGGTCATCGTCGAGTTCTCTGTCAAGACCGCTTCCTGTGACAGAGACAGATGTAACGTTACCTGAAGCGTTAACGGTAACACTGAATGTGACCATGCCGGTGGGCCATTCCTCATCCTCATCCAGACTATCGACGAAGTCCTGATATACATCGTTCAGATTAGAAA
>CAZUYF010000113.1:4206-6323 GCA_964624675.1 uncultured bacterium | reverse complement strand
CCAAAACCCTGTGTCTTAACCATTTGACGACGCCCCAGCAGTTTCTGCTGATCTGCATATGGTAAAATCCCTATGCAGTGTTCTCGAGAAACTCTGTGCCCTGCTCTTCTGCCTGAAGAGAGCGTATAAAGTTGGCCCTGATCCCGACAAACCCCAGTTTTCGCACTTACTGTCTGTCATGAACTGAGCCAGATCCGCAATTTCAGGGAAGTGTTTCTCAAGCAGTGGAAGGAAGTCATTCCGCAAATTAAGCGGGAAAGGCTTACCCTCATGCCATACTGCTGACGAGGGTGAATAATGCTTAATCATAGTGTTGTTTGTCAAGGATGTACTCAAATCCCTATCCCAGGCGCTGTACGCCCAGGGCGTGGATACCCGTGCCTTCGGGTGAATGAGAACTGCATAAAAAGGAATAACAGGGACTTGGGACAGCCGTTCCCCCCGACCCTCTACCACAGCAGCACCGCCTTTGATGAAAAATGGTACGTCACTTCCCAGGATTTCAGCGATTTTAGTGAGATCGATGTTCGAAACCCCGGTAAGCCGACTGAGTCCCCTCAGAACGGCCGCGGCATCGCTGCTTCCACCTCCGAGACCCGCGCAGGATGGAATATTCTTCTCAAGCTCGATTTCTACATCCAGAAGTTTCCCGGTACTGTTAAGGAAGGCATCCGCAGCCTTCCAGGCAAGGTTCGATGAATCGGATGGAATATCCTCGGTTGAGCATGATAGAGATATCAGACCGTTGCCAGGCTTTGTTGAGATGCGGAGTATGTCGCACAGTGAGATCTCCTGGAAAACGCTTCGAATGTTGTGAAAGCCATCATTCCTGCTGCCCAGGATCCTCAGTCCGAGGTTGATCTTCGCCCTGGCCTCGAGTGTAACAATCACAGCTACAGAGTTGCAGTGCCCGGATACAGTGCCAGAGCAAGAGCTACTGTAATAACCCACAGCAGGATATTGATAAGGAGCGGTTTGTCTTGCAGAAGCAGTCTGTCGGGGCTTCCACCGTGACCTTTTATATGGATAAGATAAAGGTATCTGAAAACGCCATAAGTTACGAATGGAATAGTTAGCCAGAGTCTTGTGGAAACCAGTTCCAGAGTTCTTTCGCTAACAGTGTATATAGAGTAAACGATGATACTTGCCGCAGTAGCTATTCCCATCATTTCATCGAGCAGAGGAATACTGTATTCCTCCAGGATTTTTCTGTGATCGGCTGCATCCTTACCAAGGGAGATGACCTCGGAGCGCCTTTTTGCAAAGGCTAGGAACACAGCAAGAAAGAAAGTGCATACGATAAGCCAGTAAGATATGGATACCTGGTTATATCCAGCATCTATAGCCAGTGTTACTCCTGCTATTGCCCGCAGAACGAATCCCGTGGCTATTATTAGAACATCAAGAATAACAACGTGTTTCAACTTAAAGGAATAACACAGCTGCATTGCAAAATAGACACTGAGAACTAATGCGTAAGTCGGTGCCAGTATCCAGGATCCAATAAGCACACCAGCTGCCATGAGAATTGCAGCCACCAGAGCCAGCGGAACTGAAAGTGCTCCGGAAGCTATTGGGCGATCCTTCTTTTCAGGATGGCTGATGTCACGTTTCCGGTCAATTATATCGTTTATAAGGTATACCGAACTTGAGAGCAGGCAGAATCCAAGTGCCCCAAGAGCGGTAATAACAACCGCTTCCGGATCGTTCCAGAGGCTTGCGAAAAGAATCCCTGCAAAGACAAAGAGATTCTTAGTCCACGATCTTATTCTCAAACTGCGCAGAAGAGCTGAAAACGTATTCATAATCAGTATAATAACTCATGGGGTTATTATCAAACAGCCGATCCTGTTGAAACTTGCGATCTGCCCTTCAGAATAACTTATTTCCGGCAGTTTTAGTATATTCCCACCGTCATAATTGTTCTGACTTGTCAATATTCAATTGAGATGTATCTGGGATTGTTGTTCAGTCCGGTTTTGCCAGGCACATGATCATTCAAGTGAGATGTGTCTGGGAATTGAAAGGCTGCTATGCGAACAGCTCTGATTCTCCTGATATTCATCTTATCCCTGCTTGCAGCGGAGCAGTACACTGTTCAGGAATTCGGAAATTCT
>CAZUYF010000113.1:0-4106 GCA_964624675.1 uncultured bacterium | reverse complement strand
CATCTTATCCCTGCTTGCAGCGGAGCAGTACACTGTTCAGGAATTCGGAAATTCTCAGAATGGCAAAATAGATACCCTTCTGGAACATCCACTTCTGGTACGGGTAACCGACTCCCGCAGCGAGCCCGTTGCCGGAGTGGCCGTGGAGTTCGGGATCAGCTCCGATGGCGGTACTCTCGCGTATCCCTTTCAGGGTATAGATCCTCTCATACTGGAAGGTGATACGGTATCGGGAGCCTTTTCAGCAGTACTAATTCTTACGGATCCTGATGGATACGCCGCTATTTCTCTGAGGCTGGGCAGCACTACCAACAACAACAAAGTCGAGGCGCGTATATTTCTTCCCGATGGTTCAGTGGAGAGAGTTCATTTCTCTGCGCTGGCAGTAGATATAATGAGCATCCTCTTCCAGATTCTTGGTGGTCTGGCGATTTTCCTGCTTGGTATGAAGATGATGTCGGAATCACTTCAGACCGTAGCCGGGAACAGGATGAGGAGCATACTTAAAAAGGTAACCAGCAACAGGATGTTGGGACTGATGGCAGGCGCCCTCATGACAGCTGTCATTCAGAGTTCCAGCGCCACTTCAGTTATAGCAGTGAGTTTCGTGAATTCTGGTCTGATAGTGCTAAGGCAGGCCGTTGGTGTAATAATCGGTGCGAATATTGGTACGACTATCACAGGTCAGCTGATAGCGTTCAAGTTGACGCATTACGCATTGCCCATAGTCGCAATCGGATTCGCGATGTACGCCTTTGCAAAAACTCGGCGGATTCAGTTCTGGGGTAAAGTGGTAATCGGTCTCGGTCTTATTTTCCTCGGTATGACACTGATGAAGGATGTTCTCGGGCCACTTAAGACCAGTCTTGCCGTACAGAACTTCTTCATGAATTTCAGTACAAATCCTTTACTTGCCATCCTGGCTGGAACGCTTCTGACATCTATCATTCAGAGTTCAAGTGCGACGGTCGGATTAACCATGACGCTTGCCGGAGCCGGACTTATTAATCTGCAGGGAGCTTTCTACCTGGTCCTGGGTGATAATATAGGCACCACGATAACCGCTCAGCTCTCCGCCATTGGAGCCAGCAGAGCGGCGAAACAGACTGCCATGGCTCATACGCTTTTCAATGTGATAGGCGCCATATACATGGGTCTGCTTATATCCAACAGCAGTGGTTTTGTGCTTAACTTTGTCAGATCAACTTCGGGAGATCCTCTGAGACAGGTGGCCAACGCTCATAGTATGTTCAATATTTTCAATGCGCTTCTATTTCTTCCCCTGGTCCCATTACTGGCGAGACTGTGCCGGTTCATAATTCCAGACAGGGAGGAAGATCAAACCGAGGAAGTCGAGCTTATGCTTGATGATAATCTTCTGGATTCCCCCGCCCTTGCGATTGATAATCTTGAACGTGAAATGGTCAAAATGGCCAGTTACGCAGAAGCTACCGTAAAAGGGGCTATATCCTGCTATTTCAAGGGTTATCCAAAATCGGGCAGGATAATGTCCATGGAGGACAGAGTAGACTATATGCAGCGGGATCTTACCATTTATGCCTCAAAACTCTTTCAGCGGAACCTTGACCGGAATCAGTCACTGAAATTACCTGTTATCATTCACACGATAAACGATCTTGAAAGAGTATCAGACCATGCGGTCAATATTGTTGAGGTCAGAAACAGAATATCCGGAAACTTCAAGATTGAAAAGGGAGAACTGGCCGAAGCAGCTGTACAGGCATCCGAGATAGTAACCAGAATGCTCACCTCAACAAAGTTATCTCTTGAATCCCATGACAGGGAAGCCTCACTTGCTGTCCTTGCTCTTGAGTCAAAGCTCAACAGGCTCGAGGAAACTGCGCGCAAATCATATACCGACTGCCTGACAAGTAAAGGCGAGGACGGATTGAAGAGGCTTGCGCTGCTTGATTTTATAGAATACTGTGAGCGTATCGGTGATCACCTTACAAATATAGCTCAATCCCTTGTCGGTGGCGGCGTATGGCATGGGACCGATGATATTCACTGAAACCAGCTTTGTGAAGTGAGTTGACAATCACGTTCCAGGTTGTGAGATTTGTAAAGATGTTCCCGGTCAACAATTGACCGGAGTTTTTGCAGATGGGAGAGGCCGAACCGCAACGGCGGTTCGCTGTTGCTTTCCCGCAAGCATTTATCCTCTTGCGGAAAGGACGACAGATGGGCAAGATTAGAACTTTGATACTCGGTGCTGCTGGGCGTGATTTTCATAATTTCAACGTTGTCTACCGGGACAATCCGAACTTCGATGTGGTAGCATTTACCGCAACACAGATACCGGATATTGACGGTAGAAAATATCCTGCGGAACTTGCAGGTGATCTATATCCCGACGGGATTCCAATCCTGGCTGAAGACGAACTTGAAAATATACTCATCGAAAAAGACATAGAGCTCTGTGTCCTGGCATACAGTGACCTGTCGGATAATACTGTCATGGAACTCTGTTCAAGAGTCAATGCTGCGGGTGTAGATTTCACCATGCTCGGGGCAGAAAAGACCATGATAAAAAGTACTAAGCCACTCATCGCTGTATGCGCAGTTCGTACAGGATGCGGGAAAAGCCAGACGACAAGACGCGTGATAGATATTCTGCAGGCGGCCGGTAAAAAGGTTGTTGCTATAAGACACCCGATGCCTTACGGTGACCTTGTTGCACAGAAAGTTCAGAGGTTTGCAGCTATTGATGACCTCAAGAAGCACAATTGTACCATCGAAGAGATGGAAGAGTACGAACCGCACATAAAAAGTGGAAATGTCATTTATGCCGGAGTAGACTACGAGGCAATACTTCGCGAGGCGGAAAAAGAGGCTGATATAATCCTCTGGGATGGCGGGAACAACGACACATCTTTCTACAAACCTGATCTGACCATTACAGTGGTTGATCCTCACAGACCCGGTCATGAGATATCCTACTATCCCGGACAGACCAATCTCAGGCTTGCCGATGTTGTTGTTATCAATAAGATAGACAGCGCTTACCCTGAGGATGTTGATGAGGTCAGAGCCAATGTCAGGGCTGTGAACCCTGATGCAATTATCATTGATGCTGCAAGTCCCGTGACAGTTGATAACCCCTCTCTCATCACAGGAGCAACAGTTCTCGTGGTTGAAGACGGACCTACACTTACACACGGCGATATGGAGTACGGTGCTGGATATGTTGCCGCCGAGAAATTCGGCGCAGCGGACTATGTTGACCCCAGACCCTTTGCGGTAGGCAGCATTATCGACACGTTCGAGAAGTACTACGCAGACAGGGAAGAAGCTGTTATTCTTCCTGCTATGGGTTACGGTGAAGATCAGATGAAGGATCTTCAGCAGACTATAAACGCATCGGATTGTGATGCTGTCATCATAGCAACCCCGATAGATCTGACACGGATAATCAAGATCAATAAACCGGTGGTTAGAGTAGGGTACGACCTCCAGGAGATCGGAAAACCTGATCTTCCTGAAGTTCTCAAATCGTTCGTAGATTAGCTGGAAAAGAAAAGTGTTTCATAACGCAAAAGGCAGGATTCGTATCCTGCCTTTCTGCGCAATAATTTATCTATCTGTGCTATAGACAAGGGAGGTTCAGGTTCAATGGCTAAGAAATCCTCACCTTCTAAAAAAGCCTTAGCCGGGAAGAAGAACGGCGGCAAGGTTGAGGAGAAGAAAACATCGAAGAGTAAAGTCCGCCCCGAACCGGATTCCTTCGTGCATGTTTTTCCGGAATGGTGCAAAGGTTGCGGTATATGTGTTGAGTTCTGTCCCACTGGTGTTCTGCAAATGAAGGACCAGAAGGCAGTTGTTGCTTACCCGGAGAAATGTGTCAGATGTTATCTCTGTGCCAGAAGATGTCCCGATTTTGCAATAGGTATCAAAGACAGAGAAGGACGAGTAACCGATACGCAGGATAAACTGCAGCATTTACCGTCAAAAACGGTAAAGGGAGAAGGTGATTCCAAGTGATTGTGCCTTGGGGTGAAACCAGACTTGTGCAGGGAAATGAGGCTGTTGCCCTTGGTGCAATTGCTGCCGGCATAGGATTTTTCGCCGGCTATCCCATAACTCCA
>CAZUYF010000112.1:0-6454 GCA_964624675.1 uncultured bacterium | reverse complement strand
CAGGCCGTTCCCCGTGAGCTTGATAGCGAGGGTTTTCTGATCTATGCCATCACCGGTACTGAGCCCTCCATTCTGAAGCAGATCGCGGACGATATCATTATTCCCAGGCTTGAGCGTATCAACGGAGTAAGTTCAGTGATGGTTGAGGGTATCGGCAGACAGGAAATTGTTATTGATATAGACCGAGATGTCCTGAATGCCCTGGACCTTACTCTCTCCGAAGTCGGTATTGCTGTGAGCCAGGGTATAGTGGACAGAAACGCGGGTGTGGCGGTTGACACATCCGGGCTCGAAGCTGTTATACGCCTTTCTACCGTCCCGGGAAATGTTGCCGAACTGAACGATCTTGTTATCTCGAACAGGGGCGGAAGATTCATAACACTTTCTGATATCACCAGCAGGATAATGGTGGATTACAGCGAAAGTAATAATAACATATTCCGGTACAACGGCATGGATCAGGTAAGTCTTCAGATAGACCGGAGCGCTTCGAGCAATGCTGTCCGTGTGGCAGGTTTGGTCAAATCCGAGATAGAGAAGCTTGAGACGGAACTGCCAGAAGGTATAGAGCTTAACCTCATGGAGGATGGCACAGAGGGCATAACCAGCGATCTGAAGGAGCTTTCGTGGAGAGCACTCATTTCGCTTGCTGCTATTATTCTCATTCTTTTACTGCTGAACCACAGCCCGCTTTCCACACCACTGATACTGACCTCAATTGTCTTTTCAGCCGCAATGGCTGTTACAGCAGTGTACCTGGCAGGATACAGCATCAATGTGCTGACACTCAGTGCTCTTGCCATAGCCTTCGGGCTTCTTGTCGACGGCGCCGTTGTTGTACTGGAAGCCATAGGTTTCCGAAGAAGACAGGGAATGTCTCCGATGGAGGCAGCCCGGGTCGGCGCCAAGGAAGTGGCAATACCAATCCTGGGCGGCATACTCACAACACTGGTGGCCCTGGTACCTATTCTTGCCAGTGAAGGTTTTCTGAGACTTTATTACCGGCCGTTTGCCTTTACAATCGCTGCCACCCTTACCGCCTCCTACTTCATCTGCCTGACGCTGGTGCCTTCGGTTGCGGGAAGGTGGAAATCGAATAAATGGTACACGGAGAAAAAATGGGACAGGCATCTTGCCAGGATGATAGCGGTTCTGCATCACAGACCCCTGATAGCGGTTCTTCTCTCTCTGATGCTTGTGGCGGGAGGGGTTTTCGTATTCATCACAAAAGTCGAAAAAGGGCAGGAGTGGGGCTTCAATTTCGAAGTCGATTACATAATGGTATGGATGCAGTTCCCCCCGGGCACGCCACAGGATGTAGTGGATGACGCAACCAGGGGATTTGAGCAGATACTGACCAGCAGCGATGGAATTAAATCAACGAGAACATCTGTATATGGAGAAAGTGCCAGTATCTATTCGATTCTTACCGATGAGGCTGTTGAAACCGGATATGGCCTTCAGATCGAGGCCGAAGTGGTGGCGCTGGCAACGACCATAGGCGGTACCAGGAGCGTATATGTGAGAGGTATGAACCCCGAGCCGTACTGGAGAAGCACCAGAAGCGCCGGGATGATGCAGACAATCGAATTGCGGGGATTCGATTACCAGGGGCTCAAAAACATTGCCCTTGCAATGATGACAATGCTGGAGCGCCATCCAAGAGTAGGCGAGGTGAACATCAACTGGGATCCGAGAAGACCGGAGCGCAACCAGCTTGCGGTGGTTTTCGACAGACAGGAACTCGCTGATCTCGGTGTTAATCCCTTCCAGATATTCCAGGCTTTCAGGTATAACCTGGCCGGGGGGTACGGGGCCGAGGTTCAGATCGGTGATGAAAGAATAGACATGACTTTCAGGATAGACGGTATGGAAAATCCCGAACTTTCCGATGTTCTTGAGAGCCGAATCATGACCACCGGCGGAACGATGGAGCTTGGTGATATTATCCAGATTGATACCCTCGACGTTCAAGGTTCCGTAGAGAGGGAAAACGGTGAGTACATCCGCACGGTTGCATACTCGTTCATGGGCGCTGAGAGAATGGCCGCCCGTTTCAGGGTGACACTCCTGGACAATCTTGAACTTCCCTCCGGGTACAGGGTTTACGAAGAAGCTTACATACCCTTCTGGCTGCAGGATGATGATACCAATATGGACCTGATAGTACTGCTTGCAATCCTGGCCGTATTCGCTGTAACCGCCATAGTTTTCGAATCTTTCAAGGCTCCGCTTTATATTCTGGCCGTAATACCTATGGCTATGGTGGGTGTTGTTGCAGGTTTCTGGGCGTTTGATAAGATATTCACTCCGGAGGCCTACGTAGGGAGCGTTTTCCTCGTCGGCATTGCGGTTAACAATTCGATATTACTGGTAGACAGTTTTCAGAAGAAGTTGAAAGCCGGTATAGATATCAGAAAAGTTGCGGACATGGTGGTCGCTGAAAGGCTCAGGCCTATTCTGCAGACCAGCGCTACTACGATTCTTGGGCTCCTCCCATTGGTCCTCTGGCCAATGGCAAGCAGTAATGACCTGTGGGAGAATCTTGCTTTCACCGTTGTCTGCGGTATGGTTGTTTCCACGCCCCTTGTACTGATATCTCTGCCTGCATTAATACAGTTGACTTCCGCGAAAGAGAGGAAGAAGAAGTGATTAGAAAATCAGTTTTCGCCGTATCTATTATTATTCTGTTTCTAGCCGCCTGCGGAGGTGAGGAAGAAGAAGCGGAAATGGAGACCCTTGAACCTTCCCCTCTACCGGTAACGGCAGCGGTGGCCGCAGTTGATACACTGTTCGAAGTTGTGGGATCAACGGGAAGGATAGCATCGGCAAGAACCCAGCGCCTCACAGCACAGATTCAGGGAGAAATAGTTCAGGCCCCTGAATATGTAGGCATGGAAGTAAGCGATGGAGAGGTCATATTCAGAATAGCCTCCGGTGAAAGCGCTTCCAGGTTATCAAGCGCAAGCAGCTCCTACCGGAACTCACAGGCACTGTACGAATTCGAATGCGAGAATTACAGGGGCGAGCTTACACCGGAAGTTAAAAGCATGCTCCGCCAGACCACAGGACTGGCTGACGCTCAGACAAGCCTTTCTTCAGCTCAGACCCAGTACAGCAACGCTGCCATCAGGGCGGGTTTCAATGGATTGGTGTCCGATGTATCGGCGAGGGAAGGGATGGTTGTTTACCCCGGTACCCTTCTCGGAGAGATAATAGACCCCTGGAGCCTTCAGGCGAAGGTGAACCTCGATGAACGTGAACTGGCAAGGTGCGAGAGCGGCCAGAGAGTTTACGTCACAATTCCCTCTCTCAGCGATACTACATTGCTTGGAACCGTGGCATCGGTATCCCCGGTCATTGACCCTTCAATGAGGGCTGGAGAGGTTATTATCGACCTTCCCGCCGTACCGGGCCTCAGAACCGGAGCCACCGCAAGGCTTGAGATAGTTGTTGCCGTGTATCCAGATCAGCTTGTAGTACCCCAGGAGGCAATCCTGATAAGGGATGACCGTGATATGGTATTCGTCGTTGTGGACGGTCACGCCCAGTGGCGTTACGTAACGCTGGGTCCTGAAGGCAGAGGCATTGTAGCCATTGTAGATGGGGTTGAAGAGGGTATTGAAGAGGGTGACCAGGTTATCACCTCCGGGCATTACTCCCTCGCCCACGAAGCTCCCGTGGCGGTGATGAACTAGCGGTGGTCCTGACTTCTTCGATATAAGTATTCAGGTGCTTCAGCATCTGGAAAGAATGAGACATCATTTTGTATCGCTCACATTACCATGAGTGTGGAAGGTTTCTGATTTTCAATCAAATGGCTGAAGATTCATTCAAGATTTATCAGATGGAGCTTATAGCAAATCCTGAATAGTGTTTGAGAATCCGTTTCGCAGCCTTAATCCTCTGCCAGTACAATCACCATATCTTCCTTCTCAAACACAATTGTTTTACTCTTTTCGGGATTAACGACAATGCCGTAAGCGCTGTCAGAATCATTCTTTCGAGCTGTGATTCTGTATCCGATTGCCACTTCGCCCAGCTGCGCCGCACTCTTGGTAACTGTGTAGAAATTTACCGGTTCTCCCGGTTTCACATATCTTGATACGGGCTTGAGGTATATCTCGGAGCCATCCGGGGCGAAGAGGTCCCAGAATACCGCGCTCAGTTCTTTTGTCTCGGATATCTGCGTGAGAAGAAGGCTGAGAACCTGATCGCTAACTATATAATCGTCGGCGCCTGTTATCTCCGCAAGGTTTCTGTTGCGGATATCTCTCATTTCGGTAATGAGGGAGAATTTCTCATCAAGCCTGCCGGCAATATCACGAATGTGAAGAAGGGTCATAAGAGTGTTGGAATCTGCTTCCTGGGGTTCCATGCAGTCCGAGTAACTTAGAATAAGAATATGGTTGTACTCTTCAAATGAGAGGTTTTCAAGGACGGTTCTGTCGGTTGTATTACCAGATGTATACTCTACCTGCAAATTCTCCAGTCCTGAAGGAAGCGTCGGCTGGCAGAGCGATTCATCCGCAATGAGTTTAAGGTATGATCCGGGCTTGAGATAATTGGAAAGCTCTCGGATAATGATAGGAGCACGCCAGTTCCAGCCCAGCATAATTATTCGGGCGGGTCCGGTTTCTTCTTCCTCAAGGTGACATATGAGGTCAGATTGGATCTCTGGGTTTGTGAGCTCTGACAGAACCACAGTATCATCATCTTCAGAGATAACTATGATATTGTCATTCTTTTCTATTCTGGTGTCCATTGGCGGGTTTAGAACCGGAGCCGCTCCCTCTTTCTGCAGCCCTATCACGCCGCTTTCTTCATACATGAGTATAGCTTCGGCGAATGATTTTCCGGTGAGGTCCGGTTCATTATGAAAATAGATCTCATCCCCACCGTAATCCAGCAGTTCCTGATAGACCACTGACAGGCCTGATTGAAGACACGTCTGGGCGACCATTCGGGCTATTATGTCTCCCGCAAGCACTATCTCGGCCTGATCACCGCCCACAATACGGGCAGCCTGCACATTATCGGGGTTTGTTATAAGAGCCACCATGTGAACTGGTTTCTGTCTTTCTGAGGTTTTATTGGATATTGCCAGCATGGTCTTGATCACTTCCGGATCGGGATTATCGTTATCAGGAGAAAGGATGATGATGGACTTTGATGTGTGAAGACTCATTCTTTCAAGGTCAGCCGGTTCAACAGGGTTTCCCGTTCTGCACACTATTCTGGTGTTGCCTGTACTTGCCACCTTTTCCCTGATCAAATCCTCCATTTCAATCTTGTCTATGTTGGCCATGATTGCCACACAGGGATTTTTCTGGTTCTCATTGGCTATTGACAGCTCCGAGACAATTGTGAAAACCTGCTCGGACCAGCCCAGAATAACTGTGTGGTCTGTTTCAACAACTCTCGATTTCCCCTTGCGGAGAGCTTCCAGTTTACCCTCGAGACCTGTAGTCAGAATACCAATAAGAGCACTGAAAATGAAAATTCCGCTGAATGTAACGAGGAGCATGCTCAGAAGGAATCCAGGGCTGCCGTCATCTCCTCCGATGGTGCCGGGGTCCATTGTTCGCATGAGGCTCATCCAGAGAAGGGTGGGAAATCCTTCTTCATTCGGAGCAGTTCCCGTGGTGAGGATAAGTATAGAGAAAAGAATAATAAGTATTGCTGAAAGAACCCCTAACCAGATTATCAGGCCAGCGGTGCCGCGTGACATCATTGTGTCGAAAGCGTAGCTGAACTTCTCCCGAAGAGTGAATTCCCTGCTCATTATATCCCCTCTGAATATCTGCATTGATTGAAACTGACATCGGATTGTAATCACATTACAGTGGACAGACAACTCAATGCATGTTTGGGAGGATTAAATGAGAAAGAGAATAGCTGCCTTATTCAGTATCCAGCAGGCTTCTTATCCGCTGACCAAGTGCAGTAAGGCTGAAAGGCTTCTCCAGCAGCTCAACGTTGAGCTTTTCAATATCGACAGGTAGAATATCGTTCCTGGCGTAGCCTGTGATGTAGAGGACCTGGCCGTTGAAACCGTCTTCTTCTAACATTGAAGCAAGATCTACACCGTTGATGCCTGGCAATACAATGTCGGTAAGGAGCAACTGGAACTTTGCGCTGCTCTCTTTGAACAGTTCAGCCGCCTCTTCCCCGGACCCGGCCGACAACACCTCGTATCCCTTTTTCGTCAGGTGTCGCTGAATCACATTTTTCAGAACATCGTCGTCCTCCACCAGAAGGATTCTCTCACCCTTGCCCGATTCAGCGCTATGTACAACCCGCACCTCATCGGGAGTGTATTCTCCCTCTACTCTTGGCAGGTACACATTGAACGTTGTGCCAACACCTGGCTCGCTGCTCACCTCAATAACTCCATTGCTCTGCTTGATAATACCGTAAACCATGGCAAGACCCAGACCGCTGCCCTTATCGC
>CAZUYF010000111.1:0-6461 GCA_964624675.1 uncultured bacterium | reverse complement strand
CAGCGGCACCGATTGCGGTCCCGCTCGCTTTGCTATGGGGAGTATTGAGTATTCTGCTCAGCCCCTGCCATCTGGCAAGCATTCCTCTGGTCGTAGGATACATTTCGAAGCAGGGAAATTCCGGATCAAACAGGGCTTTCAGTATTTCAGCAGTCTTCTCTCTTGGCATAATGATCACGATAATACTTGTGGGATTTGCTACAGCAGCTGCCGGGCGCCTGCTGGGAGATATCGGCCAGTTCGGGTACTATTTCGCCGCAGCCGTAATGCTATACTTCGGTCTGAATCTGCTCGAAGTTCTTCCATCCCCTTTTAAAGGAAATAGAAACTTATCTTCCAAAAAATCCGGTCTTGCAGGAGCCTTTGTCCTTGGCCTCATATTCGGAATTGCTCTTGGTCCATGCACTTTTGCCTTTATGGCTCCTATTCTCGGAGTAGCCTTCAGCGCTGGCAGCGAATACCCGATCTTCGCCATTTTGCTGATAATAGCTTTCTCGGTCGGCCACTGCGGTGTCATAGTTGGAGCGGGAACATTCTCCAGTGCAATCCAGAGATTTCTGAAATGGAACGAAAGATCAGGTGTTGTCCCGATACTTAGGAAGGCATGCGGTGTGCTTGTGGTTCTGGGCGGATTGTATATTCTTTATAGATACGCTTAGATGAATTAATACTTTCGGTAATCCGCACACAATGGGAAAAAGGGGGTCCTAATGGTAATGAGAAAGAACTACTCCATCGGGGCACATAAAAGGGCCGGGCAGCAGCCCGGAACCCCTTTTTTCATCGGCAGGAGGATAATGCAGGAGGTTAAGCTATCCTATATACGCTACAATGAGAACCTTTACGAAGAAAAGGAGAATACATCTCCCGAAGAATGCGCCGCTCTATGCAAATCTTCGGACGTTGTCTGGATCAACGTTGAAGGGATTCATGATACAGGTGTTATCGAGAAGATCGGGGAGCTTTTCAACCTTCACTCCCTGACAATCGAAGATGTCGTTAATACCATGCAGAGGCCTAAGTTTGAAGATTTTGATAAATATCTGTTCATCGTACTGAAGATGCTCAGCTATTCCGATATCAATTCGGGAATGAAACCCGAGCAGGTAAGTGTAATACTCGGGGAGAACTTCGTTATTACTTTTCAGGAGAAACCGGGAGACGTCTTCGATACCGTAAGGGAATGCATAAGAGAAGGCAGAGGGAGAATCCGCAGGACGGGAGCTGACTACCTCGCGTATGCCCTTATCGACGCAGTGGTGGACAGCTACTTCCTCATACTTGAAACCATTGGAGATCAGATAGAACGGGTTGAAGACCGGGTCATTCTGAATCAGGAGCCTGATACTATTTCAAAGATACACGGATTTAAAAGAGCCATGCTCTTCATGCGTCGAACCGTCTGGCCCCTGCGGGAAGAGATCGCCCTTCTGGAAAAGAGCGGGTCGGATCTGGTCAAGGAACCAACTACTCTTTTCTTTCGGAACCTGTACGATCATACCATACAGGTTATCGATACTGTGGAAACCTACAGAGACCTGATATCCGGGATGCATGATACATACCTTTCCAGCGTAAACAACAGAATGAATGAAGTAATGAAGATTCTTACGATACTGGCAACGATCTTCATTCCCTTAACCTTTATCACAGGCATCTACGGCATGAATTTCAGGCATATGCCGGAGCTGTACTGGACGTGGGGTTATTACGCCGCACTCGGGCTTATGCTGGTAATAGCAGTAGCAATGCTTATAAATTTCAGGAAAAAGAAATGGATCTAGTGAACCGCGATTCAAGAAAGGATGTATCCCTTGTCAACAGCTTCTGAAGCTTTTCTTGGAAGGCAATTGCTATCTCTGAGGAATAGAATAAATTCGGTGACTGAACCCTCTGAGATGAGGAAACTCCGCAGGAGGGAAATCAGGATTCTTCTGCAACTGGGAAATCTTTCGCTCGCTGGAGATATCTGCAATAAACTAGTGTCAGATAATCCCTTATGGCCCCCTGGATACTCCCTGATGGCCGATCTGGCCTGTCATTCCGGAAAATGGGAAGAGGGAGAACAGCTTTTCGAGCGTGCTGCCGCAGAGCATGAGACGGAAGGTAATATCGAAGCGGCCCTTAGACTCAGAACCGGGCCTGTCTACAGGCTTGCAGAGGCAAAAGGCGATTATGAAAAATGTCTTTCGCTCTGCCCGGGGCACGGAGAGCTCGAGAGCATTCTCAGAATACGTGCGGAAAGGCAACTTGGAATAAATGGAAGCACGCTGCCTGCAGGAGTACAGAACTGGCTGGCACAGCAGCTGCTTCTGCTGGAATCGGCATGGGGGGGTTCGCAGCAGCAGGAGCTCCTGAAGACCGCTGCTGAATGGTCAAACACTGAACCGGAATGGAGATGGCGGTTCATCATCGAGAGCATGGATATTCTGGAAAGGGATGGACTTGACCTGAACGGATGGAAAAAACCGGTGAGAAGCACCGTTTGTCCGGTTCTTGATCCAAGGTTTCACAAAGAATGGAGGAATGTGTTCAATGACAGATAGAACCGATCTTGAAACTTTTCCAAATAATCACATCGATAGAGATTATATTGTCACTCTGACAACTGATGAGTTTACCTGTCTGTGTCCCAAAACGGGTCAACCGGATTTTGCAGCTGTTACCATCGAGTACATTCCAGATGAAAGAATTATCGAGTCGAAATCTCTTAAGCTTTACTTCTGGTCCTTCAGAAATGAGGGAGTTTTTCATGAGCACGTGGCAAATATGATACTGGATGACCTTGTAGAAGCCCTTGAACCCCGCTGGTGCAGAGTTATTGCGGACTTCGGAATACGAGGCGGAATCTCTATTTCAGTGGACGCGGAATACCCGTCCTGAACCATTCGAACCTGGCATAGGCGGTATGATTATGTATGCTTTCCTGGTTTTCAGCGGTAACCTGAAACCACGTTAATCTTTCATCTTCCAAAAGTCTTTCAGCGACATTACGAACCATATCTTCAACGAAAACAGGGTTATTGAAAGCAAGTTCGGTAACGTACTTTTCATCAGGTCTTTTCAGTACGGAATAAACCGGGGCTGATGCTGACGATTCCGCTATCTCTATCAGTTCCTCTATCCATACTATTACAGGAATTCCATTCTCATCGGTCAGACTCCGGACTTCGATTGTTATATGCCCCCGCTGATTGTGAGCTCCGTAACTGCTTATTTCCCTGCTGCATGGACAGAGGCTGTTTACAGGTACGCTTACGCTCAGAACGAAATCCTCCCCGGCAGGACCGCTCCTGCCATAGAATGTACACTGATAGTTCATTTTCGCAGAGGTCCCTGTTACAGGGGCTTCCTTCACTAGAAAATATGGAAAACTGACAGTCATCCTGGCGGATTGGGCGTCAAGAACCTGCTTCAATTCGGCAAGGATCGCAGGGATGGTTCTACCGTCAAATTCACATGTATGCCCCGCGAGCACTTCTACAAACCTGCTCATATGTGTCCCCTTGAAGTGGTTGGGAAGCTCTACAGACATGGATATGCTGGCTACGGTGCTCTGCCTGTCATTCTTCCGATCGAGGAGTGTTATGGGGTACTGAAGATCCTTGATGCCAGCCTCGTCCAGTGTGATGTTCCGAAAATCAGGGCTGTTCTGAACATCGTTCATGCTTTCTCCTGTCCCCTGTACCTGCATCCTGTCGATGGCGTTTCCTTTATCTCGATCATGCAAAGTTCGGGGAGAACCGGTTTCAGCCTGTTCCATACCCATCTGGCAATATTCTCACTGGTAGGATTGGCAAGTCCGGGGATATCGTTAAGGTACCTGTGATCAAGCTCGTCGATCACCGGTGCGCACAGTCTTTTGATCTCCCCAAAATCCCTTACCCATCCGGTCTCGCTTCCGACATCGGCTTCAAGATGAATTACAGCTCGAAATGTATGACCGTGGAGCCTTCTGCATCTATGCTCCGGAGGAAGATTCGGGAGCAGGTGGGCTGCGTCGAATTTGAACTCTCTGTATACTTCCATTCCATTATCTCCTCTTAGGGTATACCAATATACTTATGAGTCTGAAGACTCAGAGCCCAGCTGGGGTTATTAAGGCAGTATTCAACTGCCTGTCGAATATTACTTGAAAGATCAGCCCCGGAAATAGGCTGCAGGTAAAAGTGATCAAAATCAAGTGAAAGGTATCTGCAAGGATCGACATTCCTCTGGGGGAATGCAAGTTTCAGTTCGTTTCCCTTTTTCACTACAGGTTCCCTGCCCTCCTTGGGGCTTACACAAACCCAGTCAATTCCTTCGGGAAGTTCTATCGTCCCGTTTGTTTCCAGGAGTATTTCGAACCCTTTCAAATGGAGGGCTGCTGTAAGCTGTTCGTCAAGCTGCAGAAGAGGTTCGCCTCCGGTACACAGTACACGTTGATAGCTCGAATCACCCTTCCATCTCCTGCTTACAGCCTCTGCCAGTTCGCTGGCGGAAGCGAATTCCCCTCCACCCGGGCCGTCGATGCCCTGATAGTCCGTGTCGCAGAAACTGCAGTTCAGGTTGCATCCTTCAAACCGGCACAGGACAACTGCTTTGCCTGAATTAGCTCCCTCCCCCTGAAGCGTAAACACTATCTCCTTGATTCTATAACTCATCATTCATCTCTGACAGGCATGCAGCGGGATCCTGCATTCCGTTCTCCCGAAAACCCTTCGATCTCAATATGCAGGCGTCACACCTGCCGCATGACCTGCCCTCAGTATCAGGATTGTAACAGCTGTGAGTCATGGAATAATCTATTCCCAGCTTAAGGCCCCTTCGAATAATCTCAGCTTTTGTCATGTTCAGCAGGGGAGCATGGATCCTCGCGGGATTTCCCTCAACCGCTTCCTTTGTTGCCACTTCTGCAAGCCTCTGAAATGCAGTAATGAATTCAGGCCTGCAGTCCGGATACCCGCTGTAATCCATGGCATTCACACCTATGAAGATGTCTCGAGCACCAATAACTTCACCGAAGGCAAGAGCCATGGCCAGGAAAACTGTATTTCTGGCAGGAACGTAAGTCTGGGGGATCATTGCTGCCATCTCCGAGGGAGACCTGTATTCCGGTACAGCCGCAGACCCCGTCAATGCCGACCCTTCAAACAGCCTGGCATCAAGTGAGATAATTGCATGATCTGCTACCCCTGCGGCTCTGGCTATCATGGAAGCCGATTCCAGCTCCTGTGCATGCTGCTGGCCGTACCGGAAAGAAAGGGCATGGATACTGAAACCCTCTTCCCCAGCTATGTACAGAGTTGTGGCGGAATCCAGTCCGCCGCTGAGAAGAACGATTGCTTTCCTGTCCAGGATCAACCTCCCTGCAATTCAATGACATCATTGGGATTATACTAGGAATTATTAAACTGTACTTGCATGATCGGAGCGGCACTTGTCTTTCAATGCGATATGCATCAGTATTTATTACAGGAGAAGAAAGGAGAAATCGTGCCAAAATTCGTACTGATGACAAAACACAGTTATAAGAGCCTGCACGATGCCGGCGGCAGGAAGAAGATGGGGAAGGAATGGCTTCATAAGGTAAAGCAAACCTGTCCTGAAGTAAAATGGATAGCACACTACGCTATTCTGGGTCCATACGATTTCATGGATATTTACGAGGCCCCCGATGTTGAGACGGCGCATAAGGTCTCCCTTATTTCGAGATCGGAGGGAGCGCTGGAGGCTGAAAGCTGGCAGGCAATGGATTACACCAATTTCCTCGGAATTCTTAAGGAAATTAAAAGCTGAAATAGAATACCGGCTTTGCCGCAACCCTTAATCGGAGCAGAATAACTTGGCGAACATCTATATCATGAGAGGGCTTCCCGGCGCTGGCAAATCAACATGGGTCCTGGAGAATTACCCACAGGCACATGTATGCTCAGCGGACAATTATTTTCTGGATGAAGAAGGGGTTTACAAATTCGATAGAGCTTTAATCTCGCAGGCCCACGCTTCATGTCTAAGGGGATATGCCGAGATACTGGCATCCATCGCGAGGGACCCTGCGAACTCTCCCGAAGCGGTGATCGTGGACAATACAGCCATAAAGGCATGGGAGATTTCCCCCTACTACAACCTGGCTCAGGCATACGGTCACGATGCAAGAATAATCCATGTCAAATGCGATGCCCGGGTGGCTCACTCACGCAATATTCACGGAGTACCCCTGGAAAGGGTCGAGAAAATGGACGACAGCCTCACCTGCGAAGAACTCCCGGTATTCTGGACGGTGGAGATTGTAGAGGGGGGCTGCTGCTGAACCGGCATCATTCGCGGGTGTACTCCCCCACGAATACAGCCTTCTCTATTACCTGTCCTTCGATAGCCTCTCTCAGCTCGAAGGCTGTCGCTCCGGGGGCCAGGTGCAGCTGGCCCGGAAGGGCATACAGAGTAAATATGTATCTGTGTTTTCCAGATGGAGGCGCAGG
>CAZUYF010000110.1:0-6497 GCA_964624675.1 uncultured bacterium | reverse complement strand
CTGAACCTATCTTGATGGCGTAGGACTGTTTTTCCTTAATGTCACTGTCTGTAATGATATGTACATCAAGAAGATGTTCGGTCTTGAAACCGGTTCTAATGTAGTTTATCTCACACAGACAAACATCCCATCCATCGAGGTAGGCTTCCAGCTGTTTCCGGGCTTGATTGTTGCCGTTCGCATGAATCAGAAGATCTATATCGCTGCATGGACCTGCGGTTGCGTTCTTTGTACTTCCGAAAAGATAGATGCCCTTGACTCCATACCTGTCGGGATCGATCTCCGAGGCCAGTGTTTCAGCCATTCGCTGTCTCCACAGCCAGTGTTCATCAGGATTGGAAGCAGCGGTTATGCGGGTACGCGGAAGCGGACCGGACTCTTCCCGGTCCGAATCATCATGTGACGCGAGATATGCAATGGCTTCGCCTTCGTCTCCACTCATCGCGATTCTAAGGATTCTATCCCCGGTGGTTGCCTTCACGTCGATAACCTTCACTACATGGCCCAAATCGATACAGTCCGGAAGGAGATGTCCGAGAGCATTTTCACTCTCTTCAAAGAACTCTTTATTGAAAATTATATTGCTGTCATCAGGGTAGAGGGGCAGATACCTGATACCAGCTTCCACAAGATCCTGAAAGAAATGCGTTCCGAAGGATAGATCCGGTACGTAGCTTCCCTTCCGGAATGCCATCTCAATGAGGGCTGCTGTGTTGTTGATATCGGAATAAGTAACCTGAACACCCAGCTTTATATCACCACGGCTGCCCCATCTTCCCGGTCCCATAAGGACAAAACTTTTCTTTGGCAGGATACCGTTCAGCCTGCCCACGGTTTTTCCGACAGCTACCAGATCCTGCATTTCCTTCAGGCTGTCGTACTCCTGAGGATCTACGTAAACTATATGTGTGATCTCGCTAATGAACCCGTCCGAGATATACTTATCGGCAGTGAAGAGTATATCATCCGGTTCCGGCCGTTCCGTAAGATGCACAGCTTCACTATGCTCCCAGGAGCTCTGAGCCCTGCACTGGAGCAGGTAGATATTATCTCCATCAGCAGCAAACTCAATATCCACCGGGAAGCCGCATTCCTTTTCCAGAAGCGCCAGAAGATGCCTCATCGTTCTGAGAAACCCTGTTTCCTGGCTTAGAAGTCCTTCAAATGTGGGGATTACGTAGTCATTTTCAAAATCTGTCAGCCTGTTGACCCGTCTTATCATTCCGTCTTTGTGAGAAGAGAATATTTTCGCAACCTGAGGGTACAAGGATCCATATTCTCTAATGATATCCTCCACCTTTACCGTTTCAATCCATCCTTCTTCCAGGTTGATCACATCCATGAATTTAGGAGCATACCTTATTGTTTCATCTATACTGGTGTTTACCCGGAGCCCGGGCTGTCCCGGAGCCGCCAGCACAGGATAATCATCACCCAGACGGTCTACTGCACGGGTTCCCAGCCCCGGCACGAGCCTTAACAATCCGTCTTTTGTCCTGATCCTGGAGGACCACCGGAATTCGTTCCTGCTGAAAGCGACCCCGCCGTAGGCCGGCGTGTAGTATTTTCCGACCCTGGTGCCTACCACCTGCTGGATCAGTATACCCATTTCCTCCTGGAAATCCAGGAGATTCCGCTCCTTCCTGTACTCAATGGCATCGGGACCGAACATGGATGCGTACACTTCGGCAATGGCGTCCATGAGGGCTTCCAACCGTTCCTTCTTTGTGCCCTGATTCGCGATGAACAGACTTTTGTATTTCCCGCTGAATGCCGCTTCTATGCTGTCCTCAAGGAGGCTTGAACTTCGTACTATCAGGGGGTAATCACCAATAGAGTCAAGGGTCATGGAAAGTCCCTGTGTCATTTCGGGGCTAAAAGCGCAGTTCTTGAACAGCTGGATCAGATTCGGGTACTCCAGTCTTATTTCACCCAGATATCTGTATCTGTATTCGAGGAGTTCTTCAAGACGGTTGTGATGCACGAAATCAATTATTCCATCACTGCATATGTACCAGGTATCAGGTGTTTTGATACCTGCTAGAAGAGGATCATCGCTCCCTGCATTCTTGAGTATTTTCTCAGCCATGAACAGGCCAGCACCCTTCCCTCCAAGCTGTCCGTGGCTTTTGGCCGGAAGGATGAGAGACTTCGTCAGTTTGTAGAAATCCCCGATTGAGATCAATTCTTTAAGGCGGCTTATATAATCAAGCCTTCTGCTTACCAGCCTTCTTATGAGGGATACTTTCAGAGCATTCAGAACCGGTTCGGAAAGCGATGCTTCCTCTCTTACTATTCCCTTGTGGGTATCCATTGCCTGTAATATTTCGGTAAGTGAGCTTGCATGGTCGTCCAGTACGTTGATCAGGTGTTCTATCCTGTTTTCACCGATCCACCTCTGAAGCAGGTTAAGTATCTGCTCATCGCTCAGATCTCTGGCAGCGATAGCGAATATCTCCCCTACGAGTTCGAAGCTGATGTCGAACTGCTGTCTTGGCAGTGGCTGGTTTATACCCAGATGGTCAGGGTTTGTATCCTTAGTTGAAGTCTGCCCGGACAATCTGTTCAGGAGGGCTGTTGCATCAGCTATTCCTACGAAGCTAAGATAATTCAGAAGCCTTCTTGAGAGCGTCTGGTAAAGTTTCTTGTCGGTAATGAGAAGCATATCCATGATGGCTCTCCAGGATTCGGACCCGTCTCGCAGATCAGACTGATCGGTGTCATCCTCTTCGAACATCTGGGATAGGCTGTCGTGGAGGATGGTGTGGCTTAGTCTTTTGGCCAGTGTTCTTATCAGTCTCTTCTCTTCTTCAAGGAAAGCATCACCCTTTTCCAGTTCGGGTGCATTTGAGGGGTAAGAAACAGTTATCTTTCCAACGATGCTGCCGTTGATAACCAGATCCTCCGAGAGTTCAACTCCTCCCTCAACGTATATGCTTGATTTGTATTGACTATTTCTGTAGACTATCCTGGCTTTGCAGTGGGTAGGGCTGTACCAGCCCTGAGGTATCGACTCCGCAACAGCCTGGAGTTTATTCTCCAGAGGTAAATCACTCATCAGGATCTCATCAGCCATGTAAAGACAGTTCAGTTCCTTCGCTCTCTCTCGAAGGGAGTTCAGCAGTTTATGAGAATCCATTCCCTTTTCAGTCATCTGAGTACTACCCCCAGTCCTTTTCTGCCGTCAATTTTTACTGTCACTCCCTCAGGTATTCTAAGACAGCGAATATGTTCTGTCTCATGAACAATTTCACTTCCAGCGCTTATGATATCCAGGTTTACAGGGCCGTCAAGCGGTTCGCTTATCGAAAGGTAACCCACGCCGAAACTGGACAGGTTGTGAAAAAAATGTGATCCCTGACTGAGCTCTACACGCATTCTCGGCCCCGAAATTTCAATCATCGCTTTAGCGCAGGAGATGTGTCCCCAGGTTACAGGTATGCCGAGCCATGGATCGGAGCTTCCCCAGCGCCCGTAACCGATTAACAGATACGCGTGGTTATCCTTTGACAGCTTCCTGTTAATACCGGCAATCTCCGTTGCGATCTGTCTGGTTTTTGATGTGCTGAAAGACTCGGGCTTAACGTATACAACGTACTGTATTTCCGTTATGCCGTTGCCCAGAGCACGCCGGGAGCGGGCCACAGTTCTTACCCCCTGCAGTTCCGCTTCGGATATTTCCACCTCTTCAGTGAATGTGGCTATCGGTCGTACCTGGAGCAGTCCCAGTGATGCGTCTTCCGATTGTCCCGGCCCCATGACTGCGAATTCAATTTCCACGGGAGCATTCGATTCTTCTGAACATAGATCAAGAACAGCGCGCACAGTATCATTGAGTGGGATTATGCGGTCTTCAAGAATCGGTGCGAAGTTAACCACTTTCGGTCCATCTCTCCCGGTTCCATGAACAAACCTGTCAGATTCAGGCAAATATGTTGATGCTACGAATTTAAGTGTATCATCGTAGTCAGCGTCTTCCAGACGGGAGGATATCATATACTCGGTTTCTGCAACCGGATCGTAGACAGTGATCCTCTCCATATTTACTGCCCAGAAATTGCTCTGTGTCCCTTTCAGCATGTCTCCAGCTGAACCGAATGGAGGAGGTGTCCTGGGACTGGCGGGGCTGTAGCTCCAGCAAAGCTCTCCATCAACAATGCTCTTGCCCAGGCCAAGTGCAAGATTCACTACTCCATCGGATGGCTTTGTCTTTCCGAATGCGTAGTAATTGAACGAGCGTGCCACTCCGGATATCAACGGATAGAACCTGTTGCCGTATCTCCTTCCGACTACCTTCTGAAGGATCACAGCCATTGTTTCTTCGGAGGCGGAACCGCCTATCCCTCTGTGAAATTCCCTGGAATCGCTGAAGTAAGTACTGGCCCAGACCAGTTTGACAGCTTCTATCAGCTTTCTGAAGCGTATCTCGTTCGATGGCTGATTATTCGGGATCATCTTTGTCTGATATATACCAGCCAGCGGAGATTTCAGTTCATCCTCACGGAGGCTTGACGATCTGACTGCAACAGGTTCGTGGGTTTTCCCCACGAACTTCCAGAGTTCTCCCGTCAGTCTTGGCGACATCTCTCCCCTCATAAAAGCCATGGCAATTCTCTCATCGGGCGCATTACCGTCAGCGTAGGAGCGCAGATCGTTGCGCTGAACAAAATCCAGAAAAAACTCCGTAGTTATTACGGAAAACTCAGGCACGGAAACGTGCATGGGAAAGGCCGTGTTACTCCCGCGGTGGCGAAGGCCTTCGATTATGCTCATGAGGCCGGATGCTTTTCCTCCGATCCTGCTGTCACCGTAGAATTCCGTACCCGGAATGATCTCCATACCTGCCGCCTTTCATGCTGGCCTCTGACAGAGAGAAATTATAACAGGGATTAGATCGGGAAAAAAGGAAACCCCTTTTTTAATAAGTTATAATATATTCATGCATACCATATTATCTGCAAAGCAGGGGTGAGGGTGCACATATATGGAACAGAACCACCCCTTTGAATGTATATATTGTAACGAATTCAATTATGGCAGGAACGCGAATATGTTTGAAGCCGATTCCATTGCTGACGTAAAGGGGGAAAATCCTTGATAGGACAGGTACTCGGTATCGTTGCCCGGGCCGATATTGTAACGAAACTCATTCTTATAGTTATTGCTGTTCTTTCCATCGGGTCCTGGGCCGTGGCCATAGCAAAGATCCGGGAATTCAAGACGATACTCTCTTCTTCGCGAACGTTCATGAATGCACTCAGAACAACAGGAAGGGCGCCGGGTGGGGATTTCTGGAGTAGAAGCAGCGAAGTCGGACCCCTCGCCAGAATGTACGCTGAGGCGGGAAGGTTTCTTCAGAGAAGGCATGACAGGGGGGTATCTGAGCCTCTTGGACCTGATGAAGTAGGCAGCCTGACAAGTGCCCTTGAACGTGAAGCCGGGGAAGATCTGGCACAGCGTGAACGGAATATCGGGCTGCTTGCCACTGTAACAAGTGTAGCGCCCCTGCTTGGCCTGCTTGGAACCGTATGGGGAATACTCACAAGTTTCATTGGTATGAAGGAGCTGGGAGTTGCCGATCTGAGCGCGGTTGGAGCTGGCATTGCAGCTGCGCTTACAACTACTGTTGCAGGACTTTTAGCGGCTATACCTGCAAATATCTTCCACAATTTTGTTGTTGGAAGGCTGAATTCGCTGGCGGGAGACATGGACAGATTTCTTTCCGAACTTGTTGATGTATGCAGGAGGGGAAGCCTGGAATGATAAAAACCAGGTACAGACAGTTCTCAAGTATTAATATCACCAATCTGGTGGATGTAACCCTTGTTCTTCTTGTGATATTCATGCTGACCTCACCTGTTATGCAGAGAAGCGCGGACATTTCTCCCCCGTCATCCGAAGAGGGAAGAATTCTAAACAACCTTGATCCCTCGGAGTCGCTTGTGGTTGAAATAGACGCATACGGTAATCTATCCGTTTCGGGAGAAGCGGTTCTGATGGAGGATCTGAATGCTCTTGCGGAGGCCGCGTACGCATCGGGCAGATCGGAAGCTTTCGTGCGGGCCGACCGTGACGTAAGGTATGAAGTGGTAGCCAACGCTCTTTCGAAACTGGGCAGCGGTGGCTATCTGAGCATCGGACTGGTGCAGGAAAACACGGGTAACAACAGTGAAATTCACTGATACGCAGAAGCAGGATTCGAGCAGATATTCACCCCGCAGGCTGGATTATGTTCTTGCCGGTGCAGGGCACCTGCTTATTCTGGTGATCGGTCTCATTACATTCTCAAGCAGTGCTCAAACGCTTGCTGGAGATGATGAGGCCATAATGGTAACAATGATATCGGTAGCTTCTGCTGAAGAAGTCTCTCCAGCTGAAATTACGGATACTGCTGCAATCCCCGAAGAGATTCCAGAGGAGATTCCTGAAGAGATCCCAGAGGAGATATCTGAGGAGATTCCTGAAGAGATCCCAGAGGAAATCCCTGAAGAAATTCC
>CAZUYF010000109.1:0-6585 GCA_964624675.1 uncultured bacterium | reverse complement strand
CCTGAGCCTTTCAGTATCGCTCAGAAATCCCTCCGACTCGGGGTCCCAGACAGGCTCCTTCTCCGCAAGAATGCTGTTCACCGCTTGTTCAGCTACGATCTGCATATCCGGGTCGAGGGTTGTGTACACTCTGAGGCCCTGTTCGTAAACAGCTGACCATCCATACCTGTTAACAAGGTACTTCCGTATGTACTCCGAGAAATAGGTCCATTCCTGCTCTATCTCCGGGCGGTGAACATCAACAGCAAGCGGTGTGTTCATGGCCTCATCCGCCTGCGCCATTGTTATATATCCTTCACTGGCGATTACCTGAAGAGCCACGTTCCTCTGGGTCAAGCACCTTTCGTAATTGTGCAGAGGGTTGAAACCACTGGGATTCTTGACCATCCTCACCAGCATTGCCGCCTGGGCAAGGGAAAGTTCAGCAGCGGAAGTACCGTTGAAATAGGTTCTTGCAGCTGCCTCAATACCATGTGCCCCGGCACCGAAATAGATCTGATTCAAGTACATTTCAAGGATCTCGTTCTTCTCGAACTGACGCTCGATCTCCATTGCAATGAATGCTTCCTGGATCTTTCTCTGGATCGTCTGGTCAGGTACGAGGAAAAGACCTCTGGCAAGCTGCTGTGTTATCGTACTGGCGCCCTGTCTTTCACCTGTTCGCAAATCGTGCAGTGCAGCCCTTGCGATACCTCTGAGACTTATCCCGTTGTGTTCATAAAAAGTCCTGTCTTCAGTGGCGATGAAACCATTTATCACCCATGGTGAAACTTCTTCCAGCGTAATGGGATATCTATTCTCAACACAGGCTGTAGCCATGAGATTGCCTCTGCTGTCGTAGATCTGGGTTGCAGCCGCAGGTTCATGACCCCGCAGACCGGCAACAAGCAGATTACCTCTGGCCTCACTGAAAGCTGAACTGCAGTCTCCGTAAACCCTGTACGCAAACCCCGCACCGAAGAAAAGCCCGGTTATGCCGGCCAGTGAAAGCCAGTACAGTACAGCAATAAGCCTTTTCTTAATCAGAGCGGTTCCTCCAGTATCTGCGAACTCTCACTCATCGTACGTATCCTTCTGAACAGCGGCTCTCCCGAATCTGAATAACCGAGAAAATATTCGTAATCTCCCTCAACTCCCCTGAAAGTTACTTCCCGGCGGCCTTCGCTTCCAGAAGGTTGTGAGACGAAATCCGCGTGGTAATCGCTTTCGTAGTTCTCAAAGGTTCTCCATACGAGTCTGTAGCCTGTCGGAGTGCCTTCAAACAGGAAAAGATTGCCCGCCCAGTATATGACTCTCTCGGGGTCACTGTCTCCGTTAAGCTCAACTGCAAGAGCTCTCCAGACAACGATTCCGATATCATTTTCCATCTTCTGATCCAGCTGATGAGGGTCGAGATCTATCTCCACCTGAGCCAGAGGCTCGTTGGATCCTGCGGTCAGTAGCACAGGGTACGTTCGCGACAGCGAATCCCTGGCTTCCACAAGGTCGCTTACGGAAAGGAAAAAATCCCTGAAACCAGCCAGTCGTTCCTCCTCTTCTGCTACGTTAGGCTCGTTCCAGATACCTCCTCCGTAAAGACCCTGCATTGCTTCATGATGAACGCTGAGAACTGATTTGGATATCCAGGCCATCTCCTTCCAGATGTTGACCAGCGTCATAAGATCAGCTGGAAGCCCGGTAAAACCTATTTCAGCCCTGTCGTTCATGATCTGGTATTTGCCGGCTCTTCTGATATTGCTCTGGGCCAGAATCGCGTAACTCCCCGGCTGAAGATCGAGCAGGAAATCACGGAAGTCCGTACCCGATGCAACGGCGGCGTTAAGGGATGAGAAGTTCTGGATTGAGTCTATCATGCAGTCATCGTAAAGCATTCTTACAACATGCATTTCTTTTCTGACCTGAGGGTACGAAAGCACGAGATTAGCCAGCTGTTCAATCGTCAGTGAATCCTCTGTGTCCCGGGGCAGATCAAATCCAAAACCATCGATCATCCAGGCGTCATCTGCAAGAAGAAAATCGATCCGGTTAATAGCGGGCAATTCCATTCTGCTTATTGTGCAGAAGTAAGAAGTTTTCATGCCTTCGGTGCTTTCCTGAATTGATGTAAGGCGGCCTCCTGCATCGAAGGCTCTCCATCTTCCGAAGATCTGCTGCGGGGACAAACTGTCCAGCGGCAGTGAATCGGCAAATCCGGGGGAAATAAGTTCGAAGCAGCTCGGGTCGTTCATTCCAAGTCTGTTGGAAAAATCCAGAGCCACTTCCATCGGGCTGTCCGGCAATACTATCACTGAATCGGTGACTTCGGGGATATCATCGCCAACGATATCAATTAAGTCTGGAGGGGATTCTTCCCCGCAGGCAAAAAACGACAGAACAGC
Source organism: uncultured bacterium (assembly GCA_964624675.1). Taxonomy (GTDB): domain Bacteria; phylum Fermentibacterota; class Fermentibacteria; order Fermentibacterales; family JCC-6; genus Aegiribacteria. Next base: position 4,207 of record CAZUYF010000109.1, on the reverse strand, counting down.
TGCCAGAATACTGATGAATAGCAGTTTTTTCATTCGACCCCCAATGTAACTTTCAGCATTTCCTCCGGAGTTGTTATTCCGAGGCGGACCTTTGAAAGCGTGTTCGAATGGAGAGTGGTCATCCCCTGCGCAACCGCTGTTCTGCGAATATCATCGATGGATGCGGTCTTCATTATAAGCGCACGAATGTCCTCTGTCATATCAAATACCTCGAACACAGCAACACGTCCTCTGTAACCGGTTCCGCGGCAGTTCCTGCAACCCTTGCCGCGTTTAAGGGTAACCCCCTCTTCCAGACCTATGGAGGAGCACAATGAGCGGGATGGAAGGTATTCCTCACTGCACTTATCACATACTTTCCTCACGAGTCTTTGCGCTAGCACCGCGACAAGAGTCGTAGAAAGCAGGTAAGGCTGTACGCCCATATCTATCAATCTTATGGCGGCGGAAGAGGAATCGTTCGTATGAAGAGTACTGAGAACAAGATGCCCGGTAAGGGCACTTCTCATAGCACTCTTGGCTGTTTCCTTATCACGGATCTCTCCCACCATAATAATATCCGGATCCTGTCTGAGAATATACTTCAGCGATGATGCAAAAGTCAGATCAATGGCAGGCTGAACGGCTATCTGGTTGAATTCGTTCGTGACGAATTCAATGGGATCTTCAATGGTGGTGATATTCTTCTCCTTGGTCGCCAGAGTTGTAAGTGAAGAATAGAGTGTAGTTGTTTTACCGCTTCCGGTGGGACCTGTAACAAGAATCAGCCCGTTAGGTTTGCCAAGCGCATTTTTATACCTGATCAGGTCATCGTCTCCGAAACCAAGCAGTGCAAGATCCTGCATCAGCAAGGCGGGGTCCAGGATTCTCAGAACCACTTTCTCTCCAAAAGCGATGGGAATGGTTGAAGCCCTCATTTCAACAGGTTTCCCTTCAAAGTGGGTTCTTATCCTGCCGTCCTGCGGCCTTCTTTTCTCTGCGATATTGAGCCCGGCGATCATTTTGATACGTGACATTATGGGCAAATGGAGCTTCTTTGGTATCTTGTAGATATCGTGAAGGACTCCATCGATCCTGAGCCTGACTACAGTTCCCTTTCTATGGGGCTCAATGTGTATGTCACTGGCATTCTCCTCGAAGGCATAATGCAGAAGATGGTTGACAGCGTTAATGATCGGCCGATCCGTAGGTTCTACTTTCTGGTCTGTCTTACTGGAAACGTACCTCTCCAGGTTACCAAGATCAACTTCATCCCTTGAATCAAGCTCCTTCACAGCCGCGGTTATCGACCCGTGAAGTCCGTAGAACTGTCTGATAACCCTTGCTATCTCGGACGGCCTTCCAACGTACAATTCGATATCCCTGCCCAGCATGTGAACCAGGTCATCAAGGGGTGTTGTGTCCACAATGCTGCTTGTTGCCACCTTCAGGACAGATTCAACTTCATCGAAGATCACCAGGTGATGTTTCTGAGCGAATGCCCCAGGCAGAAGATCTGTAACAATCTGATAATCAAGCTCAAGCGGATCCAGAACCTTGAAGGGCAACCCGACAAGTCCTGCCAGAAACTTGTAAAGAAGCTCTTCGGATACCAGGCCTCGAGCCACCAGTATGTTCAGTACACTATCATCAGTGACATCATCGTACCTGGATAGTCTTTCAAATCCGGTATCCGTAAGAATCCCTGCATCGTGAAGCTGTTTAGGAAGAGTTGCCATGTCGATCTGCGGTATCGTTTTCATATTACTTTCCTGATAAGCGGCTGCGCAGGCTGATCCCATTGGGCCGCGTCTGAAATTCTTGTCGATGCGACGAACGCATCTTCCCTTGACCTTGCATGCACCAGGCCAAGTATATCACCTCCGGTGACCTCTGTACCACCCGGAATGAACTGCTCCCAGCCTGTCTCCGGTTTAATTTTATGATCCATACAGTACCTTCCCCCTCCAAGACCCCGTACAGCTTCTCCAACCTCCCAGGCGTTCATCCCGTTCCAGTATCCTGATCGTGATGCCCTGACCTCCATTTTAACGGGCGCCTCAGGGAGAGAGAGGAAAGCCTCAAGATCGCCTCCCTGAGCCTGTACCATTGCAGCGAATCTGTTCATTGCCGAACCGTTATCCAGCAGCTCTTCGCAAAATCTGATCGCAGATGCCCTATCCGGATAACTGGACGGTTGAGCCATACGTAACATCGAAGCGCTCAGACTTATCGAAAGTTCCCTCACGTCTGGAGGACCGGAACCTTCAAGAACGTCCAGCGTTTCCCGAACTTCAAGAGCGTTTCCGGTTGTCATACCAAGGGGGTAGTCCATTCCCGTAATAAGGGCTTCCGCCTTCACTCCCGCTTCGGATGCGATAGAGGTCAGCTCATGCGCAAGTTCTTCCGCCTGCGGAAGGTGCTTCATGAAAGCACCGCTGCCAACCTTTACATCGAATACGAGAACATCCGTATTCTCTGAAAGTTTCTTACTGAGTATGCTGGCGCTGATCAGGGGTATCGAGGTTACGGTGGATGTGGCATCCCGGAGAGCGTACAGCTTTCTGTCTGCAGGAGCGAGGTCATCTGTCTGACCGGTCATCGCTACTCCGTTTGTCTCAACAAGTTCAATGAACCTTGAAAGCGGGAGCTGAACGTTCATTCCTGGTATCGATTCCAGCTTGTCCAGCGTACCCCCCGTATGCCCAAGGCTTCTTCCGCTTATCATCGGAACCCTCAGCCCTGCTGCTGCGACCAGTGGAGCCAGTATCAGCGATATTTTATCGCCTACTCCGCCGGTACTGTGCTTATCGGCAAGGGGAGGTCCGTCGCTCCACTTTATAACTGTACCGCTGTCCCTCATTGCGAGTGTCAGGGCAATGGTTTCTTCTTTTGAAAGACCCTTCAGGTAGGCGGCCATAAGCCAGGCTGCTGCCTGGTAATCAGGAATTTTCCCCAAACCCATTGCAGCAGCGAATTCGTAAATATCGTCTTTGGGAATCCTGATGCCATCTCTGGTTGCAGCGATGAGATCGGTGATCCTCATACTATCTCTTCCAGATTATCCGGATCAGAAGTACAAGGGCTATTACAAGGGATGCGATTCCACCGATCAGCATCCATTGTGCGTTCGGTTGCTGGAATACTATTGCCGCGACTCCTGCGGCTCCGAACAGGACTGTCAGGATTACAAGAAGGATGAATGGTCCCTTTTTCGGTATAAACTCACGGATGTATTCACTGACGAACATCAAGCCGTCCGGCAGGTCAGGATGTCTTACCTCGTCGAAACTGTGGATCCTTTTCCTTTTTAGAAGTGACAGAACTTCTTCCGGATTCTCGAAGACGTAATCTTCTCCGTAGGTAGTGGTGATACGGTAGAGTTTCTCCTGCCCGTCTGCAGCAGGAGCGGTATCGGTCTGATCCCCTTCGATTCCCTCCCTGAAGGCAGGATCCCGGGTCTTGGGCTTATCGCTTTCCGGGGGTTGGGGCACATCAGCTGATCTGGGTGGCTTTGTACGGCTGATCAGCTCTTTCGATTTGTCCGCAGACATCAATGAAGCTTCCGTCGGCCACAGGTCCTCTTCAAAGTAGCCGCAATCCACAACCGGCTGCCAGACTTCCCCCTGAATAGAAACCTCTGCTTCCATGGGAACCCTGGATTCCAGTATCCATTTCTTGAGTGTGTCAACATTACCGGGGATGAATATCCTGTCGTCAAAACGCAACCTCACTGGCTTCTTATCCGGATCATCGGCTACCCATTCACGCAGGTAAGGGGATAATTCCGTGGAAGCCTTTCCGAGGATTCCTCCGGGAGGGGTCTTCGGTCCTTCGATCTGGACATCTACGGAAAGCCTGCCCTCCTTCGCCCATTTTACAATGGCATCCCAGTCGGGCGCTACAAAGGTTTTGCCGCCCATCTTGATCTTCCACCAGTTCTCAGGGTCGAGCAGGATGTTAAGCTCGTTGTTTGCGGTTACCGGTATCCATTTATCGGTTCCCGCTATCCTGTAACTGTCATCGAGTGAAATTCTGTGTTCCCGCGCCCACTTGAAGAATACGTCTCTGTTGTCCGCTCTGTAGGTTTTTCCATCATGCCTCAGTTCAACAGCCTTAGGTTTAGCTTTAGGTTCACCCATAAAAACCCCCCGTTATCTAGTTGCATCCGTACTTATATGTATCAGGTATAATAAAGCTATTAAGCGTCTCTCACCAGCATTCATTT
>CAZUYF010000108.1:0-6653 GCA_964624675.1 uncultured bacterium | reverse complement strand
AATTGCCCGATGCGGATATGCCGGTGGAATCCTTGCGGACTCCGCTGTTGTAACCGGTCAGCTGGAATTCGCTGCGGCATGCAGAGAGAACGGAATCATCGGGGCTGCGGGAGTTTTCCTGACGATCAGAGGGGAAAAGGTAGTATTCGCAGCTCTTGAGGGCGGATGGAGCGACCTCTGCAGCCTTATAACCTCCACAACGGTTCCGGAGCGGATTTCAACAGAGGAATCACTGGCAGCATGCACAAAACTGGCGGTGATTGTGGATAAGCCTTCCGAAGTGAGGGTGCTGGAGAATGAAATGGGGTTCACAGGACCGATATTCGTCTCTGTTTTACCTGCGTTCATGTCCGGCAGAAAACCCGGTCTGGCAGAGGGTGAGATCCTTGAGCAGGGATGCCGCCCTCTGGCATCCTGGCCGGTTGTATTTAAAGATTCCTGCAGTATCGAAACCCACAGGATCCTTCGCAGGGGATATCTGGCCATCGAGAAAAGGAATCCGGATCCAGGTGAATTCGCCGGAGAGAATAATGTGTTGCCGGATATTGAGAGATTTGAAGAGAGTTTCAGCGGTGCGGAACATTCACTGCTGGAAAACAGGCGGCTCTCAGAACTGATTTCAACAGAACCCTCGGAGACAGGTAAAGTGAGGAATAGAATCTTATCGGAGGAAAGGATGCTTAGCGGGATTGTGAAGAAAAGGCTAAGATCCCTCTACAATGAAAGCCCTTCCGCCCGACGCAGGCTGGAAATGGAACTGGAAGTCATATGCGAAAACGGGCTGGCCGGCTATTTCCTCCGGTTTTACGAAATTATCGAGTACTGCAGAGAAAAAAGCATTGCAGTATCAGCCAGAGGTTCCGCCGGGGGCAGCATTATCGCGTACCTCCTGGGCATATCCATAATCTGCCCTATTCAGCACGGATTGTCCTTCTCACGTTTTTTCAATGTTCTCCGTTCGAGACCTCCCGACATAGACCTTGATATTGACAGTTCAAGGAGGGATGAAGTCATAAAATGGTTCCTCAGAAAGGCAGGAAAGTACGGGGCGGCTGTTTCGCAGATAGTAACACATCGCTCCAGGTCTGCCTTCAGGGTTGCGGCATCAGGGCTTGGTATAAGCAGCAGGGAGACCGACGATCTTACTAAACTTCTCCGCTTCCATGATAATGCCGCCTGGAGCAGGCCGGCTGCTTCTGCAGCACTGCGGGATTCGAAACTTATCAGGAATATTCCTTCCCACCTGGCGCCACATCCATGCGGTCTTGTCTGCACTGGCGAGCCGGTGGACACACTTGTACCACTTCAACCTAGTCCCAGCGGGTACGATATAACCCATTTCGACAAGGATGGGATTGAGGAGATAGGGCTTCTGAAAATGGATCTGCTGGGCCAGAGAGGGCTCACAACAATATCCCTTGCATGCTCGACACTTGGAAAAACCCCGATGAGTATTTTTCGCAGAGGGGGGAGCATCCCGGATGCTGCCAGGAGCGTCCTGGATTCCGGCAGGACCATAGGAGTGGTCCATGTTGAATCACCGGCTATGAGGGGTCTGCTGAAGGAGATGCGGATACGCACAATGGAGGATGTGGCAAGAGCTCTCGCACTGGTAAGACCCGGAGCATCTGCCGGAGGTGGAAGAAAGAACTACCTTGACTGTGTTCATTCTGATTCGATTCTTAATTCCTCACTTCCCGAACTGCGCTCGATTCTGAAGGAGAACCTTGGAGTAATGCTCTACCAGGAAGACGTATCGAAAGCCGCTGAAGTGCTTCTGGGAAACGATGAAGCTTCTTCCGATCTTTTAAGAAGGAGACTCAAAAAGAAGCAGGTTGATAAAGAAGAGATTATCTCAATCTGCAGACGCAGAGGGATGAAGCCGGCGAAGGCGGAAACCGTCTGGGAAGTGCTCTCCAGCTATGCCGGTTACGGTTTCTGCAAGGCTCATGCGTTTACATATGGAGCCGTCTCCTGCGCGGCAGCACTTCTGAAGGCGAAGCACCCCGCCCTTTACATGGCCTCTGTTATGGCGGCAGGGGGCGGATTTTACAGCTCAAGGGTTTACCTTGAAGAGGCCAGAAGGCTTGGTATTTCGTTCATACCTCCCGGAGTGAACACTGGAAAATGGCTCACTCATGCGAATGAAGAGGGAAAAATAATGCCGGGATTTCACCATCTTAAGGGAATGGGAAGCACGGAATACGAGAAACTGAGAGACGGCAGACCGTACAAGTACCCTTTTGAAGTGCTCGAAGCAGGCTGCGGGATGTCTCTGTGCAGAAACATGGCTGCAGCGGGTTGTTTCCGGGAAACAGGTTTCTCGCCCCCGGCTGCGCTGCTGCAGCTGGAGGCAGGTGATGGAGGGTTTTTCCACGGCCTGCCGCAGGATATCCCTGATCTTCCCGACTATTCCGCTAAAAACAGAGTCGCCATGGAACTCGGTCTGCTTAACCTTCCGCTTTCAGCATCTCCCCTTGAATTAATCACCCGTCCGGAGGGAACGATCCCACTGGGGAGAACGGGATCATTGGTCAACATAAGGGTCTGGGGAAGATTCGTTACAGGGAGAAGACTTGCCGCTGGCGCAGGTTTCCTTATGCTTGAAGACAATACCGGAGTTGCGGATGTATTTCTACCATCTCCGCTTTTCAGAAAGGCCGAGTCTATTCTTGTCCGTTCTGAAGCTACCATTATAGTAAGGGGTAAGGTAGAAAGAGGGAGCAGGATCCGGGGACTTTCAGTGGAAGCCGGTCCACTTTCAATAGCCCCTCTGGAGCCTGAACCATCGGAGAAATAGATTTCGAAAACCTTGCGGGAAGGATAAGCAGATGGCTGTCAGCCCAATCAAACCAGAAAAACTCAAATGGAAATGCCCGATGGAAGCCCTTGATTTCAAAACCACAGCGGACATCAAACCCACCGGAGAGATCGTAGGCCAGGAAAGGGCTATAAAGGCTCTCAAGCTCGGTCTTGAAATTCATTCTATAGGGTACAACATGTTTGTAACAGGAATATCCGGAACAGGGCGTGAAACAACCATAAAGAAAATTCTGGAAAGTATCGATACGACCACCGATGAGCTGAGAGATATCATGTACGTTCGCAGCATGGAAGATCCCAGAAACCCGATAGCACTCACTTTTCCTGCGGGAGACGGCGCCAGGTTCGTTACAGCTATAGATGAATGTGTACAGCTCCTTAAAAGCAACATTCCCGCTGTCCTCAGCAGCGAAAAGGCTGAGATGGAAAGCAGAGCAATAAGGGCAACCTACCAGGACAGGAAAAACGCTCTTATGGATGACATCAAGAAGGAAGCTATCGGGGCAGGCTTCTCCATTGTCAATGTACCAGTCGCGCCTGGGGAATTCAGGCCGGATGTTCTTCCAGTGATCAACGATGAAACTGTTACCTTCGATACACTTCAAAAAATGATGGACGAAGGGAAGCTTAAAGAGGAAGATCTGAAGAAGTACATAGAACTGCATGAAGAGCTTTTCAAGAAACTCACAGACGCCTTCAGAAAAACCCGCGACATGGAGATAGAGATCCAGACCAAGCTGGAAAAAATGTACCGCAGGCTTATAAAACCTACAATATTGGGAATTGTTTCCATACTTAAGGAAATCGGCAACGATAAGGCAGATGTATGGGCTGATTCGATAGTAGAGATCATTCTGGAGAATCTCAGTGATTTTGCGGAGAGTTCGGAGAGTAAAGATCCATACGTTCTTTTCACTCCAAATCTGATACTTGATAACGCGGGGAAAACCAAACGGCCGGTTGTGATCGAGGAGTTTCCCGATTCAATAAGCCTCTTTGGAAATATCGATCGAGTTGTCGTGGATGGGAAACCTTACAGTGATCATACTATGATCAGACCGGGCGCCCTGCATAAGGCTGATGAAGGCTATCTTATCATGAATGCTCTGGATCTGGTCAGATCACCGGATTTATGGCAGAGACTTATTCAGACCCTCAGGAACCAGACGACTGTAATCAGGAGCCATGATCCCATGGGTCTGTATCCGGTTAATCTCCATCCCGAACCGATTGATACCAATGCTAAGATCGTTCTTATCGGTTCTTCGAAACTCTATTATCTTCTTGCTTCCTTTGAGCCGGAGTTCGGTCTTCTCTTCCGCATCAGGGCTGCTTTCGATTTCACCATGGAATCCACAGTTGAGAATATCCGCGACTTCACCAATGTTATCGCAGGAATCATCAAGTCTGAAGACCTGCTTCCCATGGATGCAGGCGCCGTTGCAGCGGTGGTGGAAGAAAGTATCAGGCTGGCCGGCCTGAAGGACAGGCTTTCTCTTGAGTTCAACAGAGTCACCGATTATCTCCGCCAGTCAAACTACTTTGCCAGGCAGAAGAAAGATTTAATTGTTACTGCCGACCATGTCAGGGAAGCAATACAGGAAAAAATCAACAGATTGAATCTCGGTGAGTCTTACGCAACCCGGCGTATAATAGACGACACAATAATGGTCGATACTCAGGGAAAAAAAGTTGGGCAGGTAAACGGACTTGCCGTGTACCAGGGGGTTGATTACTCCTTTGGGCTGCCTGCAAGAATATCGACAAGGGTTTCAGTCGGCAGAAAAGGACTGGTCAATGTAGAGCGTGAGTCTGACATGTCTGGAACTACACATACAAAGGGAATGCTGATAATATCCGGCTTCATACAGGGCAAATTTGCCAGGGAATACCCTCTTTCCCTCTCCGCCAGTGTTGTATTCGAGCAGAGTTACGGTGGAGTGGACGGGGACAGCGCATCCTCAACGGAGCTTTACGTTCTGCTCAGTGCACTCTCGGAGATTCCAATAAGACAGGACATTGCAGTTACCGGTTCGGTTAACCAGTTCGGAGAGATACAGGCAATAGGCGGGGTTAACGAAAAGGTAGAGGGTTTTTTCCGTGTATGCAGCGGGAAAGGGCTGACTGGAACTCAGGGAGTGATGATCCCGATAGCGAATGTAAAGGACCTTCAGCTTCGCGAAAACGTCATTGATGCTGTCCGGGACGGCATGTTCCACATTTATCCTATAGAGTTCATTGAGGAGGGCGCTGAACTTCTCATGGGAACAGAGGCAGGGAAAATATTGGGCGATGGAACGTATCCAGCCGAAACCATTTACGGAAAGGTAGACCGCAGACTCAGGCAGATGGCAGCAACGCTGAGAAAATTCTCCTACCACGCCTGAGGTCGTTATGTCCGACCCTTATCATCCAGTATATTCCTGCTATGAAAAAAGTATTTACTTCCTCCTGGGGACAGCTGGAAAAAGGCGGTTCAAACGTTGGCGATGAGGCTATATTCGCCTCACAGGTCCGAGACCTCTCTTCTCTTGACGACATCCGGATAGGAGTGATGTCCGGCGTTCCTGAGAAAACGGAGAAGGTTTATGATGTAAAACCCTTCGATGTATCTAAGGGTAAGCTCCGTGCAATGACCCGTGGTGTCAGGTGGTGTGATGTAGTGATAGTCGGCGGAGGTGAACTGGCTCAGGATAGATCATCACTTCTATATACGCCTTTCAACCTGCACCCCATCAGACTTGCCAGACGTTACGGCAAACCGGCTTTTGCCTGGTCAGTTGGAATCGGACAGGGAAATGAACTGGCAAGGTGGACACCGGGTCAACTCCGTAAATGGCTTGGCTACTGCAGCGGTATTACTGTCCGGGACAGACCTTCCCTCCAAATCCTCCTTGACCTGGGGCTGAATCCTGAAAAAGTCAGACTTGCGTCAGATTCCACATTTACCCTGGCAGGCGACTACGCGCAGCCGCACAGTACATCTGATATCCTTGGCGTTGCCTTGAGGAACGTATCCAACAGACAGGGTAACATTCTGCCCCTTGAGATAAGGAGAAAACTCGGTTTATACAGAGAACCGGATGTTACCGGCATCAGAAAAAAGTGGGCAGATCTTCTTGACAGACACATCGATATTAATGGTGGGGAGATACGCTTTTTCCCCTTCCATACCGGAAGCCTCTCGAATTCTGACGATTCAGAGTGTGAAGCAGTAATGGCAATGATGAAACACAGTGATCGTGCTACAGTAATCATGCCCACCGGCATAAGAAACTTTCTGTCAAAGATATCCGAATGCAGGATAATTCTCACAGTTCCTCTTCACGGGTCAATCCTTGCATTGGTTACCGGTACGATACCGATAGCTGTACCGTACGCTTCCAAGGGTTACAGATTCATGGAGGAGGCGGGTATTGCAGGCCTTACTGTCGACTCTTCTTCAGACAATTGGGACGAGGAACTGAGTGTTCTGCTCGATAGAACCTGGGACACTTCCCAGAATATCCTGCAGACTCTATCTGAAAAAAGGAGTGAACTGGCTGAGAAATGTACCCTGAACCTAGAGCTTTTCAGGCAGACATGCCTGCAGACGTAACCGGAATTCCAGCATGATACCGGGAATCCACGCTTCCGTAAATGGAGGGCTGGACAAGGCACTTGATACACTCACTGAACTGGGGCTGCCCTGCGGTCAGATATTCACATCAAACCAGCAGCAGTGGAAAGCCCGCACTGTCACGGAAAATGAGATCGAAAGATACAGCAGCAGAGTGGTTACTATTATCTCCCACACCTCATACCTGATCAATCTTGCTTCAACGAACGGA
>CAZUYF010000107.1:3126-6674 GCA_964624675.1 uncultured bacterium | reverse complement strand
CAAATCTGATGAGAGCCAGTTCGGGTCCATCGTGAGCCGCATTGAACATGAATGTTCTGCCTTCTCTGTCCATCCAGTTACCGGTGAGCCTGGAAGATTCATGTATATGCCCATGAAGAGTGATAAGGGGCTGTTTCTTCTTAATGAACCTCTGAATGGCGATACTCCCCACATGAACATCCAGGGGAGCATGATCGATCTTCATACCGTCCAGTGCAGCCCTGTCCAGATTCGTCCTGTACGGAGGAGAATGAAACAGCATTATGGCCTGCGCAAGATCATCTCCATCCGTAAGGACCTCGAGGTCATCACTGATGGTGGAATAGCGCATTTCATAATCCGACACGGGCACAGTATGAATACCATCCTCAGGGTGGATACATCCCGGGTCAACGTACCTGGAGACATCGTATTTCTCCCAGTCCTTCAATCTGAACGGTGATGGAGGTACAAAGGAGTAACCATAAACCTGAAATGAACCCATGCTGAGCTTCCTGTTATGGGCGTAATGCCACAACCGACGTTCCGCCGCATCAAGTATTGCCGCTTCTTCACAGCGTCCGTCATCATTTCCAAGTATCAGGAATATCTCCGGATATGTTATCCCGGGATATTCTTTGATACGCATGAACTCGGCTGCGAGATAATCATTTACGAAATCTTCATAAGGGATATTCGCTGAGAGAAGCTGAATGGCTCCCGGAAGGAGATCACCTCCCAGAAAAACCGCATCGGGTTCTTCTTCCCTTATCACACGGAACAGTTCTCCGTAACGGTGAGTGCTTCCATGCAGATCCGAGCAGAATAAACAATGTGCCATATTAACTGATAAATAGAATAAAGGCGCCTGATGTAAACAGGCGCCCTGTTCTATCTAAGATCGGAACCTAGATCCAGCCCCTGGCCCTGCTGGCCTCAACCACCTTGCTCACGCTTATTACGTAAGCTGCGTCACGCATGTACAGGTTGTTCTTTTTGGCAAGCTCACTGACTGCAACAAATGCCTCAGTCATCTTCTGATCCAGTTTGCCCAGCACTTCATCCTTTGTCCAGTAGTAGTTCATGTTGTTCTGGACCTGTTCAAAGTACGAACAGGTTACACCACCGGCGTTGGCAAGAAAATCGGGTATGTCGAAGATACCTTTCTCCTGGATGACTTTGTCCGCCTCGGGGGTGGTAGGCCCATTGGCTCCTTCACCGATAATTTTCACCCTGCTGCTTATTCTATTGACAGTCTCTCCATTGATCTGGTTCTCAAGGGCACATGGCATAAGAATATCCACGTCCTGGTCTATCCACTCATCCCCACCGAGAATTTCGTATCCGAGATCAGCAGCCTTCTTTTTGTCGATACCACCGAATTTGTCGGTTATGGAGAGGAGTTCGTCCAGGTCAATTCCGTCTTTTCTACGGAAGGCATACGCCTTCTGGTCAGCCTGGTCCCAGCATGATACGCAGATTACGGTTCCTCCGAGCTGGTTATAAAGCTTGATGGCGTACTGGGAAACGTTACCGAATCCCTGAACACTCGCTATCGTATCCTGAGGCCTGATATTCAACTGTTTGAGAGCTTCCCTCACTGTAAAAATAAGGCCGAAACCCGTAGCCTCTGTTCTACCGAGACTCCCGCCCATGCCTACAGGCTTTCCTGTGATCACACCCGGATATTGAGCGCCAGTTATGGTCTCGTATTCGTCCATCATCCAGAGCATATGCTGAGCACTTGTCATTACATCGGGAGCCGGGATATCCTGGAGGGGGCCGACGTTTCGGGCAAGCTGTCGAATCCAGCCCCTGCAGATAAGCTCCTGCTCACGCATGGAAAGGTTATGAGGATCACAGATGACGCCACCCTTTCCACCGCCCAGAGGAATATCCACAACCGAGCATTTCCAGGTCATCCACATGGATAATGCCCTTACAGTATCAATTGTCTCCTGGGGGTGAAACCTTATTCCCCCCTTACATGGTCCTCTGGCATCGTTATGCTGGCACCGGAAACCCCTGAACACCTTAACTGAACCGTCATCCATACGAACAGGGATATTGAAATGATACTCCCGCATGGGGTTTCTAAGTAAACCCCTTGAACCCTCATCAAGATCCAGGTAATCAGCTACTTTATCGAACTGCTCCTGCGCCATCCTGAAAGGATTGAAGTTACCACCAGACATCAGAGACTCCTCTCTAAATGAAAGATAATCTCCCCATTCACTCAGCAAATTTCAAATGAGAGGAGATATTTTACCCTTTTCAGGGCAGTTTAGAACTACGTTCAGCAACGTACATAATCTAAACAAAGAAAACGAAAATGAGAACCCTCAGAAACTGTTTCTCAGCCATAATTCACCCTCGAGTTATCTGGCTGACTGATCCTTCGAAGAACTGTCAATAACTTCCTTCAGCTTCGCTGTAAGCTCGGAAAGCCTGTACGGTTTCTGTATGAAACCCGCCAGGCCCTTACCTATGAATCGTTGCGTAACATCCTGACTGTTGTAACCGCTTGAAATAATAACGCAAACATCATTCTGCACCCTCCGCATCTCACGGAAAGTCTCTTCACCATCCATATGCGGCATTGTAAGATCCAGGATTACACAGTCTATTTCTTCATGTCTCTCCCTGAAGATATCAAGCGCCTCCCTTCCATCGGAGGCAGTAATCACGGTATAACCTGTTTTCTCAAGCATGGTTTTCCCGATATCGCGAATGGAAGATTCGTCGTCTACCAGAAGTAGTATCCCCTTCCGGCTGACATCCTGCTCGCTTTCACTTGATATTGATATCTGCTCCGGTTCACCTTCAACCGAGGGGATGAGTATTTTGAATGAGGTGCCCTTTCCGAGTTCTGAGTACACTTTTACAGTTCCCCTGTGCCCGCGGATGATTCCCAGAACCGCTGAAAGTCCCAGTCCCCTTCCGGTAGCCTTTGTGGTGAAGAAGGGATCGAAGAGCTTCGAAAGGGTTTCTTCGTCCATACCATTACCGTTATCGGACACTTCCAGATATACATATTTGCCATCGGGAAGCTGATCATTCATGAAAGTGGTGGACAGATACTCCCTGTCGCATTCCATAAGGTTGGTTGTTATTGAAATAACACCACTCGTCCTGTCCATCGCATCGGATGCGTTGGTTACCAGGTTCATGATGATCTGTCTTATCTGAGAAGGGTCAGCCTCAATGGAAGGAAGATCATTGTGCAGATTGTACTTGATAACGGCATTCTTCGATATCGAAATCTCGAGCAGGTGCGTCATCTCCTGTATGATTTCGTTTATGCTGAGTCTGATGATCTGGAATGTCCCTTTTCCGGAATAAGCCAGCATCTGCTTCGAAAGATCTGCTGCATTCCGCGTAGCCTTTTCGATCTCATGTAATGAGGATACCGCCGGGCTGCCAGGGGGCGTATCAAGAAGTGCCAGCTCGGTATAGCCGAGTATGGCCATAAGAATATTGTTGAAATCGTGTGCTATACCCCCCGCGAGAACACCAAGACTTTCAAGTTTCTGGGTATGCTGAATCTGCGCTTCAAGTTTCTCCCTGTC
>CAZUYF010000107.1:0-3026 GCA_964624675.1 uncultured bacterium | reverse complement strand
CCCGGCAGCTGGTCCATGAAGGAGCGGAACCGCATCTCGCTCTCGATCAAATCCTTCTCGGATTGTTTCCTTCTGGAGATATCCCGAACGTAAACCACAACCCGTTTTCCCGAGGGAGTATCTATCACTCGTGCACTGGATTCAACGGGAACAGCGGTTCCGTCCTTACGGATATTCACACCCTCAGTAAAGGATTCACCATCGGACATAAGCTTATCAACAATCTCAGGCAGCAGATGCAGCTTGTCTTCCGGCATAAGGTCAGTGATAGACATTCCAATCAGCTCATCTTTTCTGTAACCCAGCATTTCACAGGCTGCTTCGTTGCAGTCGAGAACTTCTCCTTCAAGGGACTCCAGGTATATGGCATCCATGGATGCCTCCACCAGTGTTCTGTACCGTTCTTCGCTCTCTCTGAGGGCCTGATCGGCAAGTACCTTGTCGTTGGTAAACATATCTATCCAACCTTATCTCTTCAGTCTCGTTATTCTGAGTGTCTTCAAACAGAACAGACCATAATCGTCATGAATCTATAATATCTGCAAGCACCGCAGACAGCTTCTCCAGACGAAATGGTTTCTGAAGGAATCCCTTCACGCCCATATCAAGCAGTTCCTGTACCCTTCCATCTCTGCTGAATCCGGTTATGAGGATAACTCGAACCCCTGGATCAATTTCATGGAGTTTTGCGAAACACTCTTTCCCATCCATTTCCGGCATGGATAGATCCATCACTACCGCATTGAATCCATCGGGATTGGTAGAGAATACTTCGATAGCCCTTTTTCCGTTTGAAACGGCTATAACTCTGTATCCGATCTCAGAGAGAAGTTCAGTCAGAGTTGCCACAACAATAGATTCATCATCCACAACAAGAACAGTACGTCCCTGACCATTCGATACTCTATCAGGCAGGCAGGAATCCTCACTTTCCTCGTTCTCTTCAGCTATTTGAATAGGCAGATAAACGGAAAATACAGAACCGCTGCCCGGCTGACTTTCAACATCAACCCACCCACCATGATTCGCAACAATTCCGTATACCGTTGCCAATCCCATACCTGTTCCCTCTTCATCCTTAGTAGTGAAGAACGGTTCGAAAATCTTTTCCTGATTCTCAATCGGTATACCACTGCCGGTGTCGGTCGTTTCGAGCACGGCAAACTCCACCGGGCTGCCTTCACGCTGCCCACCGATTATTTCCGCAGGTATTGTTTTACGTTTGAGTGAAAACTTCAACTCTCCACCATCCGGCATGGCATCCCTGGCATTTACGGTGAGATTCAGGATAACCTGCTCTATCTGGGTTGAATCACCTTTTACGAATATCCCTTCTTCAAGATCGAGCTGGACCTCTATTCGTTGATCAAGAGTCCTTTTCAGCAGGTCGTTCACGTTCCGTACACATTGACCGATATCTACCTGGTTGATCTGATGCTTGCCCATCCGGGCGTATCCAAGAAGCTGTCTTGTAAGTTCGGATCCCCGATGAACCGCAGCTATAATGACATCTGCAGCCTCGGAAACACTACCTCCTGCGGAGTGGTGCTTCTTAAGGAGTTCAGCATAACCGAGTATACCAACAAGGAGATTGTTGAAATCATGGGCTATTCCTCCGGCCAGCTGGCCTATGGCCTCCATTTTCTGTTGCTGGAGAAGTCTCCGCTCCATTTCCATCTGATCCGTAACATCCCTGGCGATGATAATGAAATTCGTAATGGTTCCATCCAGGTCAATGACGGATGAAACGGTTAAATCAAGTCTCAAGAAACGATCCCTCGCGCCCCTGGCAGTGCAAATCCCGCTCCAGGTGCCAGTACGGAAAATCTTTTTCCTTATCTCACTTATGTCTGGTTCGATATTCCGGAATGGAATTCTTGATATCTTGTTTTTCAGAAATTCCTTGCCGAAGCCGGAAATTCTTACAGCCGCCCTGTTTGCGTAGAGAACCCTTTCCTTGTTATCGAGAATAACGATAATCTCCTGGGCCTGGTTAACAGTTCTTATAAGAACATCCTTTAGGTGGGCTATGTCTTCCCATTTCTTCTCTTCCTTAGAAGTGACCCATACTCTAACCATCAGTGTGCTGTAGACCATCGCCAGTATGATTATGGCCAGCATGCCCCAAAGCCATCTATTGCTCAATCCAGCAATGTTCTGCGTTACTGTAGACATTGGTGAAGACAGAATAAGGAACCATGAAACATCCTGCAATTCGAAGCGAACAGTCGTTGAGAGCATGCTCTCGGGTTGATTCTCATTCAACACGTATGTATTGAAATCTGTCAGCATGTAACCCGTATTTCCGGCGAGTGCTGTATCTGCCACGATGAACTCACCACTTCCTCCAGAGAACACTTCAGAATAATGTCTTCCCTCATGCTCCTCTATCGGTGAGAATAGTATCAGACCATCACTTCCCAGAACCAATGGAATTGTACTACCCTCCGGCAGAAGCTGGGTAAAGAGCAGTCTAAACATTTCATGTAAGGGCACTAGGAAAGCAAGAGAACCCCGGAAAGAATTCTCTTTATCAAAGCAGGGAACATGGTAGGCGATTGCCCAGTAACCCTGAACCGTCATGAATGCATCGCTCAGTACCGCGGAATGAAGTCCCATCAGCTGCTGCACATGTTCCTGATATGATATATCAGCACCAATAGTACCTTCGTAATGGGGTACCGTATATCGTATGATCCCATTTTCATCCATCCGGGTAACTCCGGATATATAGCTGCCGTGGGCGGCAAGTATTCTTTCCATGATGGGTTGCGATTCATCGGTCATCCGCAGGATCTCCCCTGAGCTGCTCCAGAGTTCCAGAACATTTCTGATCAGCTCAAACCTGAAATAGACCTCATTGACTATCTGGTTGGCATATATCATCTGCTCTGCGGAATAGCTCTCAAGAGCAGCTCTTTTTGTTCTCCTGTAGCCATCGTAAAGATAGACAACTGAGGTGATAAAGAGGATAGCGAGTATCAGCTGTTTCCATACCTGAAAACGCAATGATCCGATTGATATAT
>CAZUYF010000106.1:0-6695 GCA_964624675.1 uncultured bacterium | reverse complement strand
AATCCGGAAAGCTGCTCGTCAGACAGGGTTACTGCATCATCAATTGCATAGTTAATCTCATAAAGGGCTCTTTCGGGTTGTCCTAAATCGGAGTACAGTGAAGCAACCAGAGTTCGGGTGTAGAATCTTATCATGGGAGGGGGAGAAGAATGATCGTTCAGTAAATCAACGTTGAAGCGGATTGTCTCGGAAGTTTCATCAAGCTGGACTTCCATATTCGTTACAGGGCCATATTGGGATGTCGTAACGCCCGCAAATCTTAGTGAAACGTTTGAGCCTTCAATATCGTACATGCCGAAAACCACTTCTTCCGCACCAGCTGAATAGGCTTCCATGTAAAAGGAGCTGAATTCCTCTATCGGTACCACTCTGTCATGTAGCCTGAGTTCTATATTGCCATCAGGTTCTATG
This sequence comes from uncultured bacterium, assembly GCA_964624675.1. Taxonomy (GTDB): domain Bacteria; phylum Fermentibacterota; class Fermentibacteria; order Fermentibacterales; family JCC-6; genus Aegiribacteria. The sequence goes on along the minus strand of CAZUYF010000106.1, from coordinate 6,284 downwards.
ATGGACTGCATCCAGCGAAAAACAGTCTCGCTCACAGGATAAATTTCAGGATCAGGACCATCTATCCCTCCAACAAGAACAAGTAAATCCTCACCCTCATCTGCAAACACGGTAGATGCGCTGAACATCAGAAATAACGTAACAATGAGCGCCGCTAACCCATAAGACATTCTGTCCGTAACGATCATTCCATAACCCCCTCATATGCAGTAATCAGTAAAACTAGATCTCTTTTTTCATTCGAAGATGACACCCATGTTCTTTGTCAGTAAAATCCCAGCCATGATTCTTATAAAACTGTATTGCTTTATTGTTGTTCCTGCTGACATCAAGAATAATGGCTTTGCAGTCATATTCTTTTAACACCGATATGGCATAGTCAAGAAGCAGTTTTCCTATCGATCCGCCCCTGCACTCCGGGATCAGATAAATAAATCTCATGAACCCGATTCCCGGTTTAGTCTTCATAGGGAAAATATCAACAAAACCGATGCTTGAATTGTCTTCTTCAACAACACTGCAGAATGTCTTGTCCCGTTTTTGTGTTGCCAGCATTGCTTTTATATAGCATTCGCAGTCAGATTCGTGGTCATCAACCATGTCACCGACACTTTCCTTGGTATCCCTGAGAAAAGCGCAGATCATATCCCTGTCTCTGTCAACTGAGAACGGTCGAAAGGTCACATCATTCATTATGCAGCTTCATTCCTTATCTACTGAATGCCATATCCTTGAATATGCATATAAACACACCAGCATTATATATAAAAACCGGTGTTGAACAATCATCTGTCTAAATGAAGTCTCGCTTCTGATCTGAATTAAAAGAACGGGCAGTAAATTAATACTGCCCGTACATATCCAGCTTGATTAAGCTTTTACTTCTTAACGTAGGTCATTGCGCAGAGGACAGCACCTTGCGGATCCTGAAGAACGCAGAATCGCCCGATCTCAGGGATATCGAAGGCCGGCTTGAGGATCTTGCCGCCAAGGTCCAGTACACTCTTGGCCATCGCATCCACATCGTCGACTGTGATGTAGATGTCCCAGCTGGGCGGCATACCCTTGCATTCAGCGGGCATGACCATTATTCCTGCGACTGCATTGCCATCCACCTTTATAACGGTGTATTCTGCTCCGGGCATGGGTACGGTTTCATATTCCCATCCGAACAGTTCTTTGTAGAATGCTTTTGCGGCATCAACATCTGTTGTCATCAGCTCGAACCAGCCGAATGCCCCGTTTTTTATCAGATCTTCGTTCATCTTTCTTTCCTCCCTCTGAGAAGTAAATAACAATAGAGGTAAACATATGTATACCAGTTGAGGTGTCAAGGCATAAAAACGACAATACCAGTATATGAAAGTATACATTTGCATTTCCCTGCTGTAATGAGATATTCATACAAAGAATTCTTTAGTAAGTGGTCCTGTACTGCTGAGGAGGGAGACCGGAATGTTCAACTGCTGCATTGCGTTACTAATTGCTGCTCAGGGTTCGCCAAATGATACTCTCTGGACAGAAAACACTGAGCACTATTCCATATCCGTGTATTACCCCGCCATAGCCCTGGAGAATGAAGCTGTAGGGGAGAGGCTCGAGGAGTTCACCTCAGGGCAGATACAGGGCTTCAAGGACAACTTCGAGGAGTGCTTCCAGGATGATCCTCTGCTGACGGGATGGAACCTGGAGATCAACATCACCCATGAGCCCTCGCCTGACAGCATGATCTGCATATTGGGATGGATGTGGGATTACACCGGAGGTGCCCACGGAAACTCCTGGACACAAGCATTCATATTCGATCTCGCTGCTGACTCGCTCATCGGACCGGTTGAACTGCTGGGCGGACAGACCGAATTCGAAGCCTTTGCGGAAGAAGTCATGGTTCAACTGGATGAAATGCTTGTAGATGAAGGCTGGGTAGAGAGAGGAGCATCTCCGACCATTGAGAACTATCACACCGTTCTTCCGATGCCGGATGAGAATGGCGGCATCGCTGGTTACGCGGTCATTTTCCCGCCCTACCAGGTTGCCTGCTATGCATGCGGAACCGTCGAGGTGTTCGTTCCGGTTGATTGAAACTGAACCTGTATCAGTATATCGATTGATGAAACCGGGATGAAATTTCTCAGTTCAGCTGTCTTCAGAAGCTGAAAGGAAAGAGCGAGTTGTTTTTTTGTAGTATTGCGATGTTTATTGCCGCACAGGGTTCCATGCTGGACACTCAATGGACTGAAAGCGGCGAGAATTATTCCATACTGGTGCAGTTTCCCGATATCGCCCTCGAGAACGAAATGATTACTGGCAAGCTGGAAGAACATGCCTTTAATTGCATAGATGCCTTCAAGGACAATCTTCCTATCTACGCCGAGGAAAACCCTTCGGATACCTGTTTCAGCATGGAACTTACATTCACCCAGGAACCGGCACCGGACAGCATGATCTGTATACTGGCGAACTCGTGGAATTATATTGGAGGTCCGCACTATGCCTCGGGAGTATGTGTATTCCTGCTGGATCAAAGGACTGAAACTTTCATGAGGACGATTGAACTGCTGGGAGGAGAGGATGAACTCAGATTCTTCCTGAAAAAGGTCAGAGTTCTACTTTTCAATATGATGACTCTGGATGCGGAGCGAATAAGGCGAAGAACGTACAATTACAACGCCGTTCTACCAGTCCCCAATGAGAATGGCGGGATAGCAGGTTACAAGGCTATCTTCCCTCCATACTACTTCTCCCAGACCATGGGAGAATCCTTCGAGGTGTTCGTTCCGGTCGAGTGACCTGCAGTGATGTTTGACTGCGTTTATATCGGATGGTATGGTTAAATTCAGGCAATTAAGATGGATACCATGATCTAGGAGAGGAGGAGAGGTATGGCTTCAGCTTCCCGCAAGCTTACACTTTTCAAGCTGGTGATGATAACACTGGCGTTCATTATGAGCATCAGGAACCTGCCTATGCTGGCGGAGACCGGATGGACCCAGATCTTTTATATGATAGTGGCGGCCATCCTGTTCCTGATACCAACCTCTCTCATCTCGGCGGAGCTTGCGACCGGCTGGCCCTCGGCTGGAGGTGTATACAAATGGATCCAGCTGGCCTTCGGGGACAGAGCAGCGTTCCTGGGGGCATGGATGCTATGGGTCCAGATGTTCTTCGGTATGGTGATGATTGGCTCCTTCATCGCTGCCATGCTGGCTTTCACCTTCATGCCGGACCTGGCCAGTAATAACATCTACATAGCTGCGGTGACGATTATCATCTACTGGGTTGCCACACTGCTCAACCTGAAGGGACTGAAGTCCGGAAGCCTGATAAGTTCAATCGGCTTCATTGTAGGTGTATTGATCCCATTTATTCTCATACTGGGTTTCGGGCTCACGTATTTCCTCAGCAGGGGTCCGGGCAACCTGCCGGCATTCTCCCTGGGGGCGCTTCTGCCCGATTTTTCCTCCATCGGAAACCTCGCCTTCTTCGTTGGGATAATATTCCTCTACTCAGGAATGGAAGTATCCTCCGTCCACGCTAATGAGGTGGAGAATCCCAGAAAGAACTACCCTATGGCCATGCTGATAGCGGTTATCCTCATAATGACACTGAATATTTTCGGAGCTTTCGCGATTGAGGTGGCGCAGCCGGCCAGTTCCATCAGCCTGGCTTCGGGAATAATGCAGACCTTCTCTGTGTTCTTCAATCAGCAGAACGTCAGCTGGCTTATCCCGATCGTAGCCTTCATGGCGGCTGTTGGTGCTTTCGGACAGCTGAGCACCTGGGTGCTGGGTCCGTCAACAGCCATGCTGCAGGTTGCGAGAAACGGTTTCATGCCACCCTGGTGGCAGAAATCCAACAGCGCTGGTGTTCCCATCAGGTTCGTGCTGGTCCAGGCGACAATGGTCTCACTGGTAGCTCTGATATATGTGATAGTGCCGGCAGTTAACGCCGGCTTCTTCATGGTGCTCATCCTGACAATGGTACTGTACGCTGTGATGTATCTTCTGCTCTTTGCAGCCGGTATCAGGCTCAGGTACAAATATCCCGACGTGAAACGGACCTACAGGGTTCCGGGCGGGAACACTGGAATGTGGATAACCGGCGGAGTTGGCTTCCTGACGATGATCTTCGTGATAGTCATCAGCTTCTTCCCGCCATCTGTTCTCCAGGTGGGAAGCCCCTTGTTCTATGTGCTTTTCATGGTAATGGGACTTGTCATATTCACCAGCCTTCCGATGATCATATACGCCTGCAGAAAGCCTGGATGGAAAGCCTCTAAGATAATCAGCAACGATATGGAAAAGGGTGAATAGCATGAAGGAAGAAATTGATATTAATGGATTGTTCCTCGGCCCCAAGTCGGAGAACGGTGATTTTTTCAAGAAGCTGGTGATGGACACGATAAACGAGCACCTGTTCTGGCGAAAAGATTTCCATCCGGAAGATGACCCGATCGTATCCCTTTACGAGAAGAATGAGAAGAATTTCATCCTCACTGAAGAGAAGATCACTCAGGTCATCGAGAAGATCTGCGCCAAACTCAAGGAAACATCGATGCCCTGGCATTCCCCCCGGTATCTGGGGCATATGAACTCCGATATTCTAATGCCGGCAATGCTGGGTTACATCGCTGCAATGCTGTACAATCCAAACAATGTAGCCTTCGAGGCCAGTACCGCCACATCCCCCATGGAGCTCGAGGTTGGGAAGGACTTCGCAGCTCTCATGGGTTACGATGTGGATAAGGCATGGGGTCACATCTGTACGGATGGCAGCATAGCAAACCTGGAAGCCATATGGTACGCCAGGAATCTTACATCCATTCCCTTTGCGGTGGCGGAGCTTCGGCCTGAACTGGTGAAGGGAAAGACACACTGGCAGCTGGCCAACATGACAGTGGATGAGATTCTCGATCTCTCAGCACAAGTTAAAGACATTTGGAACGAGGTCAGGGACAGGTCCATCCGGGGCACCGGAGTGGTGCAGAAGCAGCTTGGCAAGTGGATTGTTCCCCAGACCAAGCATTACTCCTGGGTGAAGGCGGGAGAGGTCATCGGCCTGGGCCTGAACAATGTGATCTCAATCCAGGTGGATAACAACTACAGAATGGACATCGATCTCCTCGAGAAAACCATAAAGGAACTGGCCGACAGCAAGACCCCGATCCTTGGAGTGGTGGCGGTAGTGGGCACCACCGAAGAGGGTGCCGTGGATCATGTGGACAGGATAGTTGCCCTGCGGAAGGAGATGGAAACCCAGGGGGTCTCTTTCTACCTTCATATTGATGCCGCATACGGCGGGTATGCCAGGTCCATCTTCCTCGATGAGAACGGTTCTTTTATTCCCTTCGATGATCTGACAGACCGGCTCCACGAGGATGGAGTGATAAACCAGGATGTCATCCAATGGCCTTCCATAGAAGTGTACGAGGCTTTCAAGGCCATCAGTGAGTCGGATTCGGTAACCATAGATCCTCATAAGATGGGCTATGTCCCATACGCTGCCGGTGGGATAACCATCCGCGACAGGCGCATGGTTGATGCGATCTCCTTCTTCGCCGCATATGTCTTCGAGAAGGGTACTCAGTCACCTGCCCTGTTGGGAAGCTACATTCTGGAAGGTTCAAAGGCCGGTGCCACGGCAGCTGCGGTCTGGGCCGCTCACCAGGTTCTCCCCCTGAATATCACAGGCTATGGACGACTGATAGGTGCCAGCATTGAAGGGGCGCAGAAGTTCTACGACCATATCCAGAAGAACAGTACTCTGGATGTGAACGGCACGAAGGTACGGCTCGAAGCCCTGACCAAACCGGATTTCAACATGGTTGATTTCGCCTTCAATGTGGAAGGGAACAAGGACCTCGAGAAAATGAACCAGCTGAACCTGGACCTGTACAATCTCAGTTCATATGTGTCCGGTCCTGTCTTCAGGAATGATTTCATAACATCCCATACGGAATTTACATATGACGACTACGGTTATGCCCCTGAGGATATGGTTGAGCGGCTCGGGATAGACTCTGCGGAGTGGGACAGGGTACACAGTTTCCGCCTAATGCGCGCTTGTGTTCTCACGCCCTACTTCATGACCTACAAATCAACGAAGCACTACTGGGAGACCTATCTGGACAGCATGAAACACAAGCTGGAGCAGATTCTATGATCCGGATCTGACGGAGAGCTCTCGAACAGATCACCTGGGGAGCTAGAAATCCAGAAGATATATCTTGGGGTAGTCCACCGGGGCGTAATCGTATGCAAGCATTCCATTCAAAAAGCAGAAGC
>CAZUYF010000105.1:0-6702 GCA_964624675.1 uncultured bacterium | reverse complement strand
CTTACCAGCCTTCCCGACAGGTCGAAGACCGCCAGCTCAGCCGTCATCCCTGCCGCTCCTGCGTAACTGACAGAAAGGAAGCCACCGCAGGGATTGGGGCTGCAGTTCAGCCATAACCCTCCAGAAGCAAACGACAGAAAACCCTCGGATATCCCGCAATAGAGGCTGTCGCCTTCAATAGCATAGATGTACTGATTTGCTGAAATATCGGTGTAGGTCTCGACGAGTCCGCTCGGCCAGTTGATCTCAAGGGACTGGATTGATGCAGCATCGTACAGGCCGAACTCAATCGGCAAACTGTGAAAATCGTGGTATCCCTCGCCGCCGCGTACCGACCGGGTCAGGGTCAGCGAACCGAGGTCTGCATTAACGATCGCGCCTATGGCGTTACGGTTCGAAACGGTCCCTTCCAGCTCCAGAACTATATAATTGGCAGGCATGGTAGTGCTCTGGTCATTCCTGAACAGCACCCATTTATCGATATGGCCAACCGCGAAAAGATCTATGTCTCCGTCCAGATTGTAGTCCCCCCATGCCTGGCCGAAGTAGTCTCCTATGAATTCACCTGAGAGTCCAAGTTCTCCACCGACATCGGAAAACGTTCCATCGCCGTTGTTCTTCCACATGATGTTGCTGTACACGAAAAAATCATGATGGGACGAGAAAATATCCAGCCAGCCGTCATTGTTGTAATCTGTAAAGGCGCTCGTTCTGGTATCGGTATGTCCGAGAACTCCCGCAGCTGCGGTAACATCGGAGAATGTTCCGTCTCCGTCGTTCTCAAATAGCTTGCACCCGGGAGTCGAGTAGTTTGCCAGGTAGAGATCGAGGTATCCATCATTATTGTAATCCCCAACGGTGATACCTGTAGTACTCCCGTTAAAAACAACGCCGGCTGCGGCAGTCACATCGGTAAAGGACGAACCGTCGTTACGCAGAAGGGCATTCGGATCACTGCTGCCATAAGTGCCGAGGTATATATCCTGGTCACCGTCCTGATCATAATCCAGGCAGACAGCGCACCACCATGTCCCGGTCCCGGCGGTCTGCGCGGTGAAAACACCACTCCCTGAATTCAGCAGAACACTGCAGCCGGAACTCGTGAGTGTCAGAATGTCAGCGGACCCGTCGTTATCGAAATCCGCGACGCAGACCGGATTACCGGTCAGGCCGCTTCCAGAGGTCAGGTCCGTGAAAGTGCCGTCACCATCGTTGCCGAAGAGCTTCTGCGATGAACCCCAGTCAAGTATCAGGTCGGTGTATTCATCCCCTGTTACTTCCCCCCAGAGAATACGGTAGGCTCCAAGCCCTCCCAGTCCTGCCGCAGAAGTGATGTTTGTAAAGTTCGTTCCGTTATTCCTGTACAGCCAGAAACCGGACCCATCCTGGTTCGACATCGCCACATCAAGATCACCATCGTTATCTATATCGCACCAGCCGACAGAATGGCCAAGCCCGGTCTGGCCCGAAATACCAAGGGAAACGGCAACCTCAGTGAACACCTGCTGCGCATAGACGCTTTCCACAAACACAAATGCAGCAAGCACGGCAATAAATACAAATCCACGTCTTCCCGATGCCACTTTATTCCTCCTTCTACATACCAGTGATAAACTCCCCAAGCATCATGTAGTACTGAGGATAGTTCTGTATATCGTTGTGAGTTGCATCTTCAATGACAAATACATCCAGAATGCTCTGGTCGAACTCCGGGATAAGCCTCTCCGTCGACCAGCCGGGAATTATCTCGTCCCTCCCTGCCATAATGATAAGTGTACGCGCAGTGATGCTTCCTGCCCTGCCTGCGGAATCGTAGCGATCTTTCAGTAGGATCTTCACCGGGAAGAACGGATAGGCTGCCCGGGCAACACTCACCATGCTGTCGAACGGCTCCACAAGCACCAGCCTGTCAATATCTCTCTCAGAGGCCAGGTAGGTTGCCACACCAGTGCCGAGGCTTCTGCCGATCACGGAGACCTCTGTGTGTTCCTGTGACACGCTGTCGTAGATACTGAGAGCATCTGCGCAGAGCCCTTCTTCCGTGGGTCTGCCGTCGCTCTCACCGTAACCTCTGTAGTTAATAAGGTAGATGGTCCGGTTACCGAAGATGCGTTTGAAATCAGGGATACTCGCTTCCAGTCTCTCGGCGTTTCCGCCGAAGTATATGACAGCTTCGTCGCAGCCCTCGTTCACTACCCATCCCCTGAGAGTGAGTTCTCCGCTCCCTATCTCTATGGGCTGTTCACCGGTGTAGAGAACCCCCGGCTGCGGGAAGTAGATGAAAGCTCTCTGGTTCACATACACGTATACACAGATAACCAGGTAAATAACCACAACAACCAGTAAGGCTTTCATAAGTACTCTCCCAATGGATTCCCGTTTCTTAAGTATCATTCCCCGGTAAGCAGAGTCAGCTTTTTCTTCAGGGTTTCAGAGCCGGTTCTGTTTATCAGATCAAGGTAGATTGCAACTGCCTCATCCCTGTACTTCGGCTCGCCGGTTGCCGCATAGTATGCTGCCAGCCACTCGGCTTTTTTGTCCATGTCTTCTGTGTTGTTCTGCAGGTTATCAAGAATCGATACTGCTTCTCCGGGGTTCACCGGGATCAGCACTTGTGCATGAATCATTTCGGCGGTCCACAGAGCTCTCTTATTCAAAGACGACCGGGCTGCTTCTGCTGCTTTCAGAGCAAAGCTTTCAGCCTCAGCCATTTTTCCGGCATTGAAACTGATCCTTGCCAGTCGAGCCAGCATTTTTGCTTCCATTGGGAGGTCTTCCATATCTCTGAAAATCTTCAGCCCATCCAGCGCATTCTTCTCAGCGTTCTGGTGATTACCAAGGAAGGATTCCAGATCGGCAATGAGACCTTTTGTAGATGCTATCTCAACGGAGGACTCCATTTCTTCGGAAATCCTGAGGGCTTCACTAAGAGTTTTCCGGGCTTCTTCCGTCTGGCCCCTCTCCTTTTCAAGCATGGATCTGTTCCGGAGTGCGTCTATACTGTTTACTCCTTCTGAGATCTCGAAAGCGAGGAGAAGCTGCTCCCCGAAGTATTTCTCCGCCTGCTCGAAATCCCAGAGTTTAGCGTAGATATTACCCAGGCAGCCCAGTATCCTGCATAGTTCCGATTTGGCATCTATGCTCCGTGCAATATCCACATACTCATTGTAGCAGGACAATGCTTTCTCATACAGGCCTGCGAAGGAATGAAGCAAGCCGATGTTTCCCAGTGCATACAGCATCATAACCTTATCATCCAGCTCGCGAGCCATATGCAGCTTTTCCTGCTGCGCGGCAAGGGATTTGCGGTCATCCCCATGATCCGCGTAATAGGAACCAATGCTGCCGATTGCCAGGGCAATTGAGCGGATATCACCCCGTTCCCTGGCTGATTCAAGAGTTTTCTCCCATATCCGCAATGCTGCTTCTCTGTCACCCACCAGATAGCTGAGGACTCCAAGGTTGTACCTGGAAGTCATAGCATTGTATTCATCTCCCGCCTGCAGCAGCAGCTCAACCGACTTTTCAAATGCTTCAAGAGCCTGAGTGTACTTCCCCTGATAAGTAAAGCTTCTGGCGATAGAGCCGCAAATATCCGCTTCCCGCTGGGAATCACCGATACTCCGGCTCAGATCAAGAGCCCTGCTGAGAAGTTCAGCACCCTCCTCATGATCGGCGCGGTCGACGCATAGACACCCAAGTCTATTGAGAGCATCAATGCAAAGCCCGGTTTCCCCGGCCTTCTCCGTCTCTATTATTGATTCCTTCAAGAGGGAGGATGCTTTCTCAATGTCTCCCCTGATGGCAAGAAGACTTCCCAGCTCGTTCAGAGATTGAAGTCGGATTTTAGGGAATCCCGCTCGTCCGGAAGTTTCAAGAACATCACCCAGCATGGATATCGCCTCTGTCCAGTTACCCAGCCTTCTGTAAAGTAGGATGACCTGCAGTGAAATTTCCGCATATTTGAGACTCTCAGTCTCAAGCAGAGAAAGAAGCCTCAGGTAGAGATCAAGCGCCTGATGGTTTCGGTAGGAGTCAGCTGCATAAAGGGCAGATTTCTCAAGGTACTTAACTGCCTGGGAAACAACACCGGCATGCTCATAGTGGTAGGCAATATCGGCAAACAGTTCCGGTTCGGATTGATAAAGGCCCTCAAATGCCGCGGCGGCCATTAAGTGAAGTTTCTGCAGGTGCCCGCCAAGCTGCATGTCATAGGCTGCATCCCTCATCAGACCATGTCTGAAAATGTACAGAATCTCGGTAAGAGGTGCCCAGATTGAGGAGAGTTCAGATGAGTCAAGCCGGACCTCAACATTCTCTCCCTTCAGCATTCTGGACAGAATCAGGATATTGAACTCCCTGCCGAGTACAGATGCTGTCTGCACCAGGCTTTTCATCTTCAGCGAAAGCCGGTCCAGTCTGGCAACAAGAATAGCCTTTATGCCCGATGGTATCTCCTCCGGAGCCATGGAAAGACAGGCTTTCCCGCCGCGGGTATCTATCATGCCGTTCTCGCGAAGGTAAAGGCAGAACTGTTTTACATAGAAAGGATTGCTGCCGCAGTGTCTCGAAAGAAAGTCCGTGAGACTGTCTCCAGGTTCCCCGTCAAGTATCTCCCGGGAGAGGTCGATGATCGCATTCTCGTCCAGCGCTTCCAGAGTGATGGAACGGCTTTCTATCTCCATATCCAGGTCAAGAGTCAGCTGCGACCCATCATCTCCAAACCTGCTTGTAACTATCAGAATGAAGGGAAAGCCGCTGACGTTCCTGGTAAGTGAAGAGAAAACTTCCCTTGAATCCGGGTCAAGCCATTGCAGGTCTTCCAGCACAAGCACAGTCGGCTCGATAAGGCTGAGTCCCTTGATCAGTTCTTTTATGGCTATGACAGTATTCTCGAATCTGGCTTTTGGGGAAAGCTGCTGAAAAAGGGAGTCCCCCCGGAAATGTCCGAGAAGAGCACCTGTTATGGACCGCGTTCTCAATAGTTCCGACGTAATTGAATGTGCAGTATCCAGATCTATTCTTCGAAGCTGGCTCAGCAGCAGTTCAAAACGATCCAGGAACTCTTTCTCCGCCTCCTGCGGGGACTGTCCCGGTTTCTGCCCGAAAAGGTTTCTCAGCATGTACAGGAACGGGTTAAGACTCTTACCAAGCACATCATCGGTTTCCATATGCAGTATCCTGAACCTGCCTGCGCATTCGATAATTGCCTTGGAGATCAGCAGAGATTTTCCCGAGCCAGGATCACCGTAAACATAGGTTACACCTCCGAAGCAAGGAGAATCCCCGATACCGGTCAGTGAATCGAGAAGAACCTTCAGTTCCTTCTCCCTGCCGAACATTGTTTCCCGGTAGAGGGATTCCCTGTCGGGATTTATCCTCCTGTCAACGGAGTGTGTATTCACTCTGATCGTTTTCCCTTTGAGGGAAAAGGAACCCCGGGCAGTGCAGAGAAACTCATTTTCAATTGACATGTGTACCGAATCTGAGATCAGGATGCTGCCCCAGTCAGCCTTCAATGCCAATCTGGCTGCTATGTTGAGGGTATCACCAAGAGCGGTGTAAGTGCACCGGGACCGGTTGCCTACAAATCCTGCATAGGCAATACCCCGCGCAAGACCTGCTCTGCACCGAAGGGAGGATCGCATGTGTACTGCATGGGTGAAGCCCACCGCGCGAGAGGGGTTGTTTTCGTAAGATACCGGAGCACCAAAAAGTACAAGAAGCAAAGGTCCCTTATCCTCGAAGTACAGGCCGGCAGTGTAACCTCCGAAATCACTGGCGGAATCGATCACAAGAGTCACAAATTCATTGAGTGATCGCCAGCTGTCAGGCTCCTCGAAAGAAATGAACACCGGTACAACATCTCTGAATTCTCCCCCGGATTTCATTGATAGTACCTGCCGCGGCACCATGAGCCCGGCAGCTGTCGGGGCTGTTCGAGGTCTCCTGTAAACGTCCAGTTCTGAACGCCGCTGCGGTGAACGGTGTTCCTCCCTGCGAGGGATGAACTCCGATGCGCTGCCGATGGCATCACCTCTGAAATACCAGATCCTGCTCCGGGATGAGCCCGGAATACCCCACTCAATAGTTCCCTGTCCAATGGAGAACCTCACATTGATCTTGAAATCACCGAACCTGGTTGAGTGTTCTGACCGTTTTTCAATTGATCGTTTAATGATCACGGCCAGATTCTCCGCTTCCCTTATGCCTCCCCCGGGAAGAACAACACAGAATGAATCACCCGCGAAGGCAGAGATGAAACCTCCATTTTCATGGATGTTGCGTATCGCAGGATTGAAAACGCTGTTGATAATCGAGGACAGGATCTCAGCACCTGCTTTACCATGTGACAGCAGGCTCTCTGTAAGAGCTGTAAATCCAGAGATGTCCACAAGAACCGTGCTGCCTTGAAGACTTCCCTGAAGCTCTCCCTTTTTCAGCTTATCGCTGATAAAACCGGGAATAACATTTAGCATGGTGTCCTCCAGAATCCAGGAGTTCGGCAAGGTTTACCTAATATGTACCAGCGACGCGCTTCAGCCCAGAAGACATCCTGCCGGAACAAAGAACCGCCCGGAGCAGAGCTCCGGGCGGCAAACAACCTGATATCAGTCAGGTCATTCCTGAGGGGTTATCTTACCAGAAGCATTCTGTGGGTCTGGCTGATACCATCTGCATTGAGGCGGCAGAAGTATACTC
>CAZUYF010000104.1:0-6724 GCA_964624675.1 uncultured bacterium | reverse complement strand
GCCAGACAAGTTGAAGAAGTGTGGTACGTCCCCGTTATTTGAGGGCTTCGACGGATGTGAACTGGCGGTTCAGGCGCAGCTCACTCAGAACCAGCCTGTCCGTTTCACTCACTTCACCCATCACAAACCTGGCCATAACCTCTCCGATACCTGGGCCCAGCATGAACCCCTGACCGCACATTCCAACAGCGACAAAGTGATTATCCGGACCGCACCTGTCCAGTATCGGTGCCCCGTCCGGCGTCATAGGGTATATACCTCTCCATGTTCTCCGTACTTTAAGATTAGCTAGCCTGGGGTAGAGATCTACCATTCTTGCTGCCACCAGAGGAAGGAATTCAGATCTCTCATCGATATCGGTACCGGGGATAGGCGGATCCGGTGTTATGCAGAAAACAACCTGACCTGTATCGTGCTGATAGAAGTAGTAATTGGCTGAACCCGGCGCTTTCCGGATGTCCACCACCATAGGATCGAAAAGCCTTTCAACCGGTTCTGTGACCCCCGCCTCGTGGCTCTCCGGGAAAACGGGAAGTTCAATCCCCGCCATTCTTCCGACTGGAGCAGCAAAGGATCCTGCGCAGTTCACAACGGTACCGCACGAGTAAATACCCTTGTCGGTCGTAACCGATATCACCCTGTTTCCATCAATTCCCAGACCTGTAACGGTTTCGTTGAAAACAAACTCGGCTCCAAGTTCTTCCGCTCTTCCCTGGAATGCGTAACAGCTCTGCATGGGGCTTGCACTTCCGTCGAAAGGTGACCACGTACCTCCAAGAAGATCTTCCGGATTTATGCCGGGAACAAGGCTTTCCATCTCCGCTGTGTCAACGATCCTTATGTTCAGTCCCGCCTTCTGCTGAATCGGGACATTACCCCGGAAGAGGTTCATTGTCTCCTCATCGTATGCCACGTACGTGTAACCGCCCTGGTACCAGCTTATCTCATCGCCATACATTTCCTTCCAGGTCCTGAAGACTTCCAGGGAACGGAGTCCAAGCGCAACCTTGGCTGGTTCGCTGTGAGTTGCCCTGGCTCCCCCTATGGCACATTTGTTGTTACCCTGACCCGCTGAAGGAGCGCTGTCTATGCAGAGAACGGATACACCCTTCTCAGCCAGGCTCATCGCCAGTGGAGTTCCGACACTTCCGGCTCCGATAATGATTGAATCGTAGCTTTTCCTATTCATCAGCCGCTCCCTTGAACCATCCCAGTTCTGTCTCGGCGAAAAGGGGTCTGTCCGTGAAAGCTGTTATTTCCTCCCCGGATATCCCTTCCTCCCGGCATATCCTCTCGATCAGGGTTGCACAGGTCTTACCTCCGCAAGCTCCGAACCCGGCTCTGGTTATCGCCTTCAGATGGTTCATATCCCTTATTCCCGATCTGATATGCTCCCGGATAGTTCCCGCTGTAACCCTTTCGCACCTGCAGACAATGGCATCATCGGTCAGCGGTACTTCCAGAGGTTCTGCAAGGGGGGAAATATCTTCAGGTTCCAAGATTACTACTCCGGCGACCCTGCAGGCGATATCGGCTGGAGTTTCAAGTTTCAGCAGAATCGTATACGGAAATCCGGCAGCCTTTTTCCAGCCTGCGATCACAGCTCTTCCCAGCACAGCACCCTCCCACCCGGTAACGGTTATCTCGCTGCCGGTGTCAAGCAGCCACTCACCCAGTTCAAAAGGTACGGTAACCAGAGGCATCTCTTTGGATTTTCTGAAATCCACCAGTGTAACGGCAAGTCCCGGACAAACAGCTACACACTTTTCGCATCCGATACATTCCCCGTGGAATTCAGGCAGACCCATTATCGGATGCCCCGATGTACCAATCAGATCCTTCGGGCAGCATGTCATGCATGGATTGCACGGAATTTCCTGCATGCAGTGAAGAACCGGGAACACACCCTCCCTTACCTCAGGGGAATGGTAAGGGAATAATTCTCCCCCGGGGCTTTTGAGCACTTCGGCCTTCTCATGAAGATCTGAGGGGATCGAGATATCCTCAGCTCCCAGCTCCCTGGCGATCTGAAGTCCTCTTATCTTCCCGGAAAACATTGCAGCGCTTGCTTCGGCGATCTCCTCCGCATCACCTGCCATGGATGTCTTTATACCGAACTTCAATGCCTTCCTGTGAAACTCATCAACAGGATTAAGTCCAACCGCCACCAGGATGGTGTCCACTTCCCAGCTTTTCTCGGTACCGGGCAGGGGTGTGAAGGAATCATCAATTTCAGCAATTGTAACCGCTTCCACCTTGGAGCTGCCATGCGCAGCAAGCACGGTATGTCTTGTAAAGATGGGAACACCAAGCCTCTTGATCTTATCCGCGTGGACCTTGTAACCACCGCATTGGGGCATAGCCTCTGCCAGTCCCACAACAGTCATCCCTGCCTGAAGCGCGTGGTACGCGGCTATAAGACCGACGTTGCCGCCGCCAACAACGAAAATTCTCTCAGAACACCTCACAAGGTCCCTGTTCACCAGGGTCTGGAATGCTCCCGCGCCGAAAGCTCCGGGTAATGTGCATCCAGGGAATGGCAGGGATTTTTCTCTAGCTCCGGTTGCGATAAGAAGGTACTCGGGCTTAACTATCCTGTAACCGTCAATGCACCTTATACCCACCGTACCATCACTGAATACTCCGAGCACGATACTGTCGAGCCATACATCCACCGATGCAAATCCTTTAATCTCTCCTGCAAGCATGGATGCAATGTGGATACCTCTGGTTCCCGCATGGCAGTCGACCACGGAGCCGAAGAATTTATGCGTCTGCAGAACAAGCTTCCCGCCAAGACGGTCCTTGTCGTCAACGATGATGGTATCAATACCCTTTTTTCCGAGTTCTATAGCGGCAGCCATACCCGATGGCCCTCCGCCGAGAATCAGAACATCCGTTTCAACCGTGTGGGGCTGGCGGACGTCGGGGCCGGGAAGATCTTGAAGGTAAGGAAGACCTTCAAGGCTTTCTATCTGCATCCCCGCCTCAAGAGGAACAATGCAGCTCTTACGCGGAACTCCATTTATGAGGAGAGTACACTGTGAACACTGTCCATTGGCACAGAACATTCCCTGTGCGCTGGAGTCCGTGTGGTGGTGTCCGAATATGTGAATCCCCATGGCAAACAGAGCTGATGACGCAGCCTCCCCCTCGATACCGGTGGCGGGTTTCCCATTGAAAGTGAATTCAACTTTCCTGATCCCGGATTCTTCCAGAACCGGATGTCTTGTGATTCTATTTTCCCCGGAAGACACTTCTCCTCCTTAAAGGTTCCCTGGATTGAAAAGATAATCAGAGAATGGCCAATCTATCACTGCACCAGAAATGATGCAACAGTTTCAAGTGTTATTTCTTTCTTGTTTTCCTGCTCCAGTCGGCTGCGAATTTCATCCTTCTGGGTTTCAAGGCCTTGACAAATCCCCTGCACCCGGGGTAATTGACGCATCTCCATACGGTAATATGCGGATACCTGTGCAGTTTGGTCAGCGCTCCACATGATGGGCATACGGGAATATTATCTCCTGTTTCCCTCTCTATCGCTCTTTCTTCGGCATCTATTTCCATGTATTGCTGCTTCCTGTCGGGGCCTGTCAGCCATTGGCGTATCAACTGTCTGATGATAAACCACAGGAACGCCAAGCCCACAAATAGAAGCAGAAGCCTTGCAGAGTTCATGTTTTCCTCCGAGCAGATAAGTAGTTTTTTTCACAGTTAGCGGTTGACAGAAGCTCTTTTCATGCGTAAGTAATATGCTCACTCAGAACCGTATGAATATTAGCAACGTTTTCCTGTATGGACAAGTTCGGGATTTAGGAGTATTGACTTGAAGAACTACAATTCGGATAAACTTAGAACATTAGCAGTTGTCGGCCACGGTACGGTCGGAAAAACCAGTCTCTGCGACTCGCTTCTATTTGTAAGCAAAGCAGTTGAGCGGCTGGGAAGTGTTGATAGCGGTACAAGCCAATTCGATTACACTGATGAAAGCCGCGACCGGAAACACAGCCTTTCCTCTTCGATGGGTATAGTTGAACACAACGGTTACAAGATCAACATAATCGATACACCCGGGCTGGCAGATTTCCACGGTGCTACCATTGGCAGCGTCATAGTGTCCGACGGAGTTATTCTTGTTGTTGACGGATCGGACGTCGTTGAGGTCGGAACACTTAAAACATGGGATTTCGCCGCCAGGAACAATACACCGCTGATGATCTGGATCAACCGCGTTGACCGCGATAGCGCTGATTTTGCAAGAGCACTTCAGGATATCAGGAAGAATCTGCGGAAAAGTGCCATTCCGGTAACATTTTCCGTGAAGGAAAACGGCGTATTCGAAGCGGTTGTCAATGCTCTTACAGGTAAGGCAGTAAATGCTGAGGGTAAGGATATCCCCGTACCCGAATCAGCGAAGGATGACCTTGAAATGTACAGGATGCAGCTGATCGAAGCTGCTGCCGAATCCGATGAGAATCTGATGGAATCATTCTTCGAGAATGAAACTCTTTCCGAAGAAGAAATACAAACCGGTCTGAAAAAGGCATTTGCCACCAGGAATTTCTTCCCCGTATTCAGCGGACTTGCAATCCCTCCAGTGGGTCAGAAGTTCCTCCTTGATTTAATCCCCACCCTTGTACCCTCTCCTCTGGAAAGACCTCCTGTAGCCGCAACCGACCGTGACAAGGAAGTTGAGATCGCTCCTGATCCATCGGGTCCCTTCGTGGCTCGGGCGTTCAACTGTAAGGTTGATACTCATATGGGTGAAATAGTCTTCGTGCGGGTAGAGAGCGGCGGAATCGAGGGAACCACAGATATATCCAACACTTCGAAAAATGCTTCCGAGCGTCTCGGCAACTATTATTTCATAAGCGGTTCGGGCAGAACCGATGCGGACAGACTGGTTACTGGAGACATCGCCGCAATCGCAAAGCTGAAGAATACTTCCACGAACGATACTCTCGGCCAGAAGGGGAGCAAAATCATCCTCAAGCCCATTGTTTTCCCCGAGCCCGTCTACAGGGTCGCCATCGCCCCCAGGGAGAGAGGCAACGAGGACAAAATGGGTTCAGGCCTGTCAGTTCTTGCAAGCCAGGATCCCACACTTATCCTCAGAAATGAATCCGAGATCGGACAGACAACCCTCTCGGGAATGGGTGAGCTTCACCTCAAGGTTATGCTCAGCAGGCTGAAGGACGCAACCGGAGTGGATACGGAAACCTTCAAACCGAAGATCGCCTATCACGAAACGATCACTAAAAAGGCTGAAGGTTCCTACAAGCATAAAAAGCAGACCGGCGGGCGCGGTCAGTACGGTCATGTTTTCATAAGGCTAGAACCCCTGCCAAGGGGAGCCGGATTCGAATTCCAGAGCAAGGTAGTTGGGGGAAACGTTCCTACCAACTTCATTCCCGCAGTGGAAAAGGGAGTAATCGAGGCCATGAAGAACGGCCCTATTTCTAAATGTAAGGTTGTTGATTTAAAGGCTGTAGTTTTCGACGGCTCCTACCACCCTGTGGATTCCTCGGATATGGCTTTCAAACTGGCATCCAGAAAGTGCTTCAAGGATGTTATGATGAATGCCGGACCCAGCCTCCTTGAACCTGTCGTAAACATGGAAGTCACAGTCCCTGAAGAATTCATGGGGGATGTGATGAGCGATCTGACTTCCAGGCGCGGGCGTATACAGGGTATTGAGGCGGAGGGTGCTTTCCAGGTTATAAAAGCAAGTGTTCCAGAGGCTGAGCTTTTCCAGTATACAAGTACGCTTAAATCACTGACTCAGGCAAGGGGCAGTTTCGTTCAGAGCTATGAAGGTTACCAGCCGGTTCCAAAGGATATAAAGGAAAAGATCATGGCCAGCGTTACCGAAGATGAAGAGTAATTATGCTACCTAAATGCAGGACAACTGCTGCACTTGTTCTTATATCCGTATTCCTTATTTCATGGCCTGTTATGGGCGGAGAAGGCGGGTCGGGAGATACCGGTGATGATGGTGATTCCGAGGCAATGACATATATCACCATAGGCCTTATCGTCGTAATCGGGGGTCTTTTCTTCCTTGACGTTCTGTCAGGTTCAGATGAAGAAGCTGTCATCGTTGATACAGTGCCGGACCAGATCATCGAAACAGGAATCAACTGGGATGATGCCTTTCCTGACGAAGTGCTTATCACACTTGCCGTGTCAGTAATCCCCGGAGAAGACGGACCCGAAACCACGATTCAGCTGATAAACATACTGAATGATCTTTCTGGTGATAACTTCACCGTATACGCTGACCCGATGGACCTTGGAGCGGGTTCTGCAGTCCAGCGTGCGGGAATGGCTCATGAATATTTCGGTGTGAATTACCTAGTTTTCCAGGTGGAGGATTCGGAAACACTTAAGTACGGGATAGCATCCGCGGATTCAGTTCTCTGGACGTCCACTGATCACTCTGATAATAGTATGCTACTGATTGCAGAAGAACTACTTCAGTCAGGTGTCTTCTAGGAATCGGTTCCGGAACCAATCAGAAGCCTGTAGTGTTATATGTAACAGGATGTTGCGTACAGAATGTTCAACATATTATTAATGATATTAACTGATTATAGTTATTCGAAGGGATGAGCATTATGAAATATGCAATTGTTGCTATCCTGCTCACGATGGCTTTTCCCTCCTCTTCTGCTGAAATGACAGTAGATATGCCTCTGGATGCTTCAGCTATCAGTTTAGAGGA